>JAQXEB010000319.1 GCA_029251065.1 Luminiphilus sp. | reverse complement strand
AAGCGCGGCGTTCCCTTTGTAGAGCACGGCGTTAATCATCCCGAGTTTCGCGCGCGTGTCGCACCGGCGGTGGGTCGCTTTATTTTGCCGGTCGTTGAGTGCCCTGATGGGCGTCTTATTCAGGATGGGGCGAACATCATCGACGAGCTCGACGTCGAGTTCGGTACCGACGCGTCAGCATTTCCCGAGTCTGGCGTCCTCAAGACGCTCGCCTATCTGCTCGAGCTCTTTGGAGGAGAGGGCTTGTTGAGACCTGCTATGCACTATCGCTGGAACTATGACGACGAGAACATGGCCTTTATTCGAAACGAGTTCAGCAGTGCGCTAGCACCCGTGGACGCTTCGGATGAAGAGCGAGATGCGACGTTCGATTTTTCGAGTGGCCGTATGCGCACAGCCGCGGTGTCTTTTGGCGTGACGCCAGAAACGTTTGCGCGGGTCGAGCAGAGTTATCAGGAGTTCCTCGCCCTTTTTTCCGCACATCTGAGGTCGCATCCGTTTCTGTTGGGGGGGCGCGCAACGATTGCGGACTATGGCTTTATAGGGCCTCTGTTTGCACACCTTAATCGCGACCCTGCGCCACTCCGGTTGATGCACCAACTGGCGCCTGCCGTGGGGCGCTGGGTGGAGAGAATGAATTCGCGTGAGGAAAAGTGGGTAGAGCACAGACAGGATCCCAGTCTTGTTTCACCCGATCAGCTGCCAGATACGTTGACCGCACTTTTAAGGTACATCGCCGAGGAATACCTTCCTGAACTGCGCGCGCATGTGGGCTTTGCTAACGAATGGATCGCCAGTCGCCCCGGGGTTTTGGAAGGCGCGAACGGCGGATCGTTTAAAGGACGTGCCATTGGAATGTGTGCGTTTGATTGGCGTGACACCACGATCGAAACGGCGGTCATGCCTTACCGGTTTTTCCTTTTACAGCGTGTTCAGGACGCCTATGCCGCGGCCACGACAACTGAGCAAGCGCAGTTGGAGCGCGTGTTGGCCGACGTTGGCTTGTCCGAAATTCTCTCATTGAAAACAACCCACAAAGTTGCGCGGGTGAATCACCTCGAGGTTTGGGTTTAGGCGGCTGCTGTCGTCTCAAGGTGCTTAAGTCTCAGGCGGATTGGGACTCAAGTAGCAAAGGCTGCAAGTGGCCGAGGTTTCAAGTGGTCTAGGTTTCAAGTGGCCGAGGTTTCAAGTGGCTTAGGTCTCCAGTAGCTTAGGACTAGTTAGCAATGTAGCTTGGGAAAACCAAGGGATAACGACTATGGCGGAGCAATTTAAAGATCAGGGTGGGGCGGCAACCATGGATCCCTCGCCCATTTTCCGGCGAATCATGTCCAAGGTCGTGACACACACGCACAGCGAAGCGCGCCTGGTGTCGCGCCGAAGTAAAGCGGAAAGCGCCCGACAGCGCTCGGGTAGAGCGCACGTTGTTGAGTACTTCCATCAAGTGGCCGACGGATACAGCCACCTTGCCAGCCAAGTCTTAGAGCAGTTTGCCGCGCGGTACAGTGTCGAGTTGAAGTGTCATTTTGTCAGAGGGCCCGAGGGTAATAACGCCCCAGACGCTGAGCTGCTACTGGCTTTGTCGCGCTATGACGCCGGACTCATCGCCCCACAATATGGCACTGATTTCCCCCAAGGTGCTAAATCACCCCCACAGCCACTGATCGACCTCGCGTCATCGATTCTTGCCGCCTCTGCTCACAACTTAATGCCGGGCCTTGTGTCAGCGGTCAGTCGGGCGCTGTGGGCAGATGACTTAGGGGCACTCAGAGCCTTGGCAGAGGAACACGGCGAGGCTGACACGAGTACGACTCAGTCTGCACTTGATGCCGGAACCCAGCGACGCACTGCGCTCAAGCACTATTCGGGGGGCATGTTTTACTACGAAGGTGAGTGGTACTGGGGTGTCGACAGGCTTCACTATCTAGAAGATCGCTTGGCTGCGCTGGGTGTGGACAGTGAGCCAAGTGAACCGGCTGTTGCGCCGTGTCCAGTGGTCGACGTAGGCGATGTTAAGAATGCGAGCGCGCTGACGCTTGAGTTCTTCCCCTCGCTTCGTAGCCCTTACACCTCGATCGTCTTTGATGAAACAGTCGCCTTGGCTGCGCAATCAGGCGTCACATTCCACCTTAGGCCGGTGTTGCCCATGGTCATGCGGGGTGTTCCAGCCACGCGGGAAAAGGGCACGTATATTTTTTCCGACACCGCACGCGAAGCGCGTCGGCGTGGTGTGCCCTACGGCAACTTTTTTGACCCGATAGGCGAGCCTGTTCGGCGCTGTTATTCGCTCTATCCGTGGGCTGACAGCCAGGGTAAGGGCGTTGACTTGCTCTCAAGCTTTCTCAGGCACGCGTTTTCGATGGGTGTTAATACCAATGCCCGTCGCGGCTTAAGACGGGTGGTCGAGTCAGCAGGATTGAGTTGGCATGCGGCGAAAGAGCACCTGGGCGACACCGCCTGGGAAGGGCTGGTCGAAGCCAATCGACTGTCAATGTATGACGCCGGTCTGTGGGGGGTGCCTAGCTACCGGCTCATCGATGCAAAAGGCGACGTTCAACTTGAGATCTGGGGACAAGACCGGCTGTGGCTTGTGGCGCAGGAAATTCGGCGCCTCCATCGTCCCCAATAACGTTTGGGAGCTGCTCAGCCCAAGCCAAGGGCCTTGGCCTCCTTGTCGAGAATTGTCACAACAGCGGGTTCGCCTCGCACGCTAGCAATGAGCGCGGCCAACTTCGGCCACGTGTCTGCCGAGACGTGGTAGCCCGCATAGCCGGCGTTGATAAACGGACTCACAATCGTCAAATCTGCAAGCGTAAAGTGGCCAAACAGATAACCAGTCTCAGGAAGTTGGCCTTCAAGGTAGTCAAGTAAAGGCGGTAACTTTTTTTCGATAATCGTTGAAATCAGCGCTTCGTCGGGCTCTTGCTTGAACGCCCGAGGTCGCATGTATCGCTGAAAGAAGATCCCCGCCGCAAGCTCTGCAACAGCGCCTGACGAAAAGTCGTCATACCAGTCGGCCATGGCTCTATCGCCCACTTGCTCTGGATAAACCGCGACGCCGGGATAAGCTGATTCGAGGTATCGACAGATGACTTTTGAGTCACCTAGCGTTAACGCACCATCCACAAGCGTTGGGATTTTTCCGAGGGGGTTCAGCGCTTTGTACTTTGCGTCACCGGTGAATGGCATTTGGGTGACAATTTCGTAGGGGATGCCCTTCATTTCTAAGACGATAAGGACTTTTCGTACAAATGGTGAGCCGTGTACGCCGTGTACTTTTAACATGCAGACCTCTTTATTTTAATGGTTCTTTGACGTTGCTAGCTTACCATTGAGACGGCGAGTTGGGTGGTTTAGGCCGCTGAAAAATAGGGCAGGTCAGGTCGAAGGCTTGCATCACGAGGGGGCAGCTAGGAGGATAACGAGACAGAGCGAATTGATGAGGACCACGTGGTGGCCAAGCTTACTTTTTTTTACGATTTATCCTCTCCCTGGACTTATCTGGCGTTTAACAATATTCAGTCGATTATTGAGGAGACTCAGGCGAGTGTGGTCTGGCGTCCTTTCCTGGTTGGTGGTGTTTTTAATGCCGTCAATCAGGGCGTCTACGCGGCACGATCGAACCCAACCGATCCGAAGGTTATTCACACGTTTACGTGGCTTCACGAGTGGGCCGCGTTGTCAGGTCTGTCTCTTAAATTTCCCACCGAACACCACCCCATCAAGTCTGTGCTGGCGATGAGGGCCTGTTGTGCGCTCGAGAACGAGCAAGACACGCTTTATGCGTTTTCTCACGCGGTGTTTAAGGCTTATTTTACGCAGGGCAGAAACATTGATGA
This sequence comes from Luminiphilus sp., assembly GCA_029251065.1. Classification (GTDB taxonomy): domain Bacteria; phylum Pseudomonadota; class Gammaproteobacteria; order Pseudomonadales; family Halieaceae; genus Luminiphilus. The sequence continues at coordinate 632 of JAQXEB010000319.1, read as the reverse complement.
CCCATCGGTCATTGCCGAGGTGGCCAATTCGCTGGGTATTGACGGGGAGCGTTTGGTTACTGACGCCGGCGAGCAAGTCATTAAGGACCGACTTCGAGCGAACACCCAAGAGGCCATTGCCAAAGGCGCATTTGGTTCGCCGACCATGATCGTAAACGAGGAGCGATTGTATTTTGGGAACGACCAGCTTCCATTGGTTCGCCAAGCTTTAGTCTGACGGACGTGAACGCCCGCTAGAACAATTTGAAGCGCTTGCCGCGTGCTCTTGGTACTTTGTGCTCTTGGGGCAGCTGACACAGCCGCTCCATCTTGTTGATACTGCCATCGGCGTACTCCCAAACCAGGTACTCGCCTTCTCGATAACGACTTACGACCTTAGGTCCCCAGCCAAACACGTAAAAGTTGAGTTTGTTGCTCTCCCAAATCATCGACGCTGAGGTGCGCATACAAAACGCCCGCGCACCCGCAGTGAAGAGCACGTTCCCTTCCGTATCGTTAGTATTTAAGCCCGCGGTACTGTTCGGGCCGTAATCGTGAATAATTCCTGAGGACGTGATCACGGTGCGCGCACCGCATTGTTCAACGCGCTCCACGTGACCGGTTCGCGCTCCTTCAACAGCCCGCCACAAGCC
>JAQXEB010000318.1 GCA_029251065.1 Luminiphilus sp. | reverse complement strand
CATTTGGACAACCCCGTTGAAATAGCCATCACCTCTGGAGCGACCACCAACGTCAATATTGAGCAATACTACTGGTTGGTCAAAGGCACGAACAAACTCGACGCACTGACACGATTCCTCGGTGTCGAGAACACGCAAGGCGTCATCGTTTTTGTTCGCACGCGCGAGAGTACGTCGGCCATTGCTGAGCAGTTACGACAGCGGGGCTTCAATGCAGCGCCACTCAACGGTGACATTGATCAGAAGACGCGAATTAAGACGGTCGAGCAACTCAAATCGGGGCGTATCGATATTATTGTCGCGACCGATGTAGCGGCGCGCGGACTCGATGTCGAACGTATCACGCACGTGATCAACTACGACATCCCCTTTGATCGCGAGTCTTACGTTCACCGTATAGGCCGCACGGGCCGTGCTGGTCGAGAGGGGAAGGCCATTTTATTCGTCGCGCCCAGAGAGCGCCGAATGCTGAGTAATATTGAACGCGTTACCAAGCAAAAAATTCAGCAAATCGATTTACCCAGTCTGGCTGACATTGACGCCAAGGCGCGGGCTCGGCTGATCGATCAGCTAAAGTCAGGGATGAGTCGGCCCGCACACCCGCGTGCTAATGAAGCGATCGAGCAACTCATAAACGAAGGCCACACTCATCGTGATATCTCGATGGCGCTGGCAACCATGTTGATCGACGGAATCGACCCCGCAGTGGAACCACAGAAGGCTAAAACCACTTCGGCGGAAGGTGCGACCAGACGTACAAAGGACACCGCACCCGTTCCAACGAAAGACAAGCAAGGGCAAGAGCGCAAGGTACCGCTGACCTATACCGCTAAAGAGTTGGGACGAGCCACGCCGCTCGAGGACCATCCGGACGTCGTCATGGAACGATTCTGGTTGGCTATAGGGCGAGACAAAGGCGTCAAACCTCGAGAAATCATGGGGGCGGTGGCTAACGAAGTCGGAATTGAAGGGCAGTTTATCGGCAAGGTTAATATCTTTGAGCACTACTCGACCGTAGATCTTCCTGAGGGCATGCCCAAGCAGATTTTGAAGCACCTTAAAAAAGTGCGCGTCAAGGGCGCAAATCTAGGCGCTGTCAGGGTTGTCGATTCGCTCTCGGGCTGACACCCCCCGCTCTAAATCCGGCCTAAATCCGGTCTGGAAATTTATTCTTGCACATGAGAGGCTGATTGTTGTGGATCGGTGTTTGATGTCACGCACGGCGCCGTTCCGCTTAACAACAATAAACCCAGCGGAGCGCAATGATGGATTTTCATTTCAATAACGTATGGACCGCGCTGTCGGAGGCATTCCCCGATCGGCCCGCGTTGATATGCGAGGGCAACACCGTAACCTGGTCAGAATTTAATGACCGGGCTGCGCGGCTTGCCGGGCTGTTTGAGTCGCACAACGTGACGTCTGGCGCGTCAGTCGGCTTGTATATGCTTAATTGCAACGAGTACACCGAAGCGCATTTCGGATGCTTCAAAAGTGCCCTGTGTCCTGTCAATGTGAACTACCGATATCGATCAGAAGAGCTCGTCTATCTGCTGGATAATAGTGATGCAGAGGTCGTTATTTATCACGCAAGCTACGCACCCCGCGTCAGGGAAATTCGAGAGAGCCTGCCCAATATAAAACTGTATATCCAAGTCGATGACGAGTCTGGAGAGCCGCTATTAGAGGGCGCGATCGATTATGAGGCTGCGATGACGTCCTCGGCACCTGCCCCCTTTACACCGGGGAAATTTGAAGACCGCTACATGCTGTACACCGGCGGCACAACGGGGATGCCCAAGGGTGTGATGTATGACAATGGTGCGTTGGCTCATTGGCTCTCGATCGGCGGTGTCACCTCTAGAGGATTGGCGCCCCCAAGCTCCGTTGACGATTTAATCGAAGCGGCACGAACGATTACCGCAATGGACAAGGTTCATCGGAGCCTGCCCGCTTGTCCGCAAATGCACGGAACTGGAATGTGGATCGGCACCATGGTCGCGCTTAACTGCGGCGGCACCGTGGTGACGCAGCGAACCTCCCACCTTGACGCTGATGCTCTGATTCAATGTGTTGTTGATAACCAGGTCACCGACTTAACGATTGTCGGTGATGCGTTTGCACGCCCTATTCTTGCTGCACTGGATGCAGCGCATGATGCAGGCACACCCTATGACTTGTCTCACGTGGGTCAAATCGCCTCTTCAGGCGTCATGTGGTCATCGGAAATCAAAGAGGGCTTGCTCAAACACCATGACATGATTCTTAACGATATTATGGGCTCCACGGAGGGCTCTATGGGCGGGTCGATCAGTACGCGCGACGGCGCCGCCAAGACTGCGAAATTTATGGTCGCCGACTACGTAAAAGTCCTTAACGAGGAAGACGAACCGGTTAAACCCGGGTCCGGAGAGATGGGGATGGTCGCAACGGCCGGTATCGTCCCTCGCGGGTACTATAAGGATGAAGAAAAGTCAGCACGCACCTTTCGAGTGGTCAACGGCATTCGCTATTCATTCCCAGGTGATTACGCCACGGTCGAAGCCGATGGTTCCATCACCCTCCTGGGGCGAGGATCTCAGTGCATTAATACCGGCGGGGAGAAAGTCTTTACCGAAGAGGTCGAAGAAGCGATTAAACGCCATGCAGACGTTGAAGATTGCCTGGTCGTTGGGCTACCCGACGAGCGATTGGGCAATCGAGTGGTCGCCGTGTATTCACAAAAAGCCCACACCGCTGCCATTGGCGAAGATGGGCTGCGAGAGCACGTGCGAACTCAGCTGGCAAGCTATAAGGCTCCGAAACACTCGATTCTTGTCGATGTGGTGCAGCGAGCGCCCAACGGCAAAGCTGACTATAAGTGGGCGAAGGCGACGGCACAAATGCATCAGTAGACCCGTAAACGTAACGTGATCGAACGATCGGGGCTTGCCATCTGATGCGCAGAACCGGCCAAATCGCAAGAGACTCTTTATGAAAACACCCGCTTTTATCTTCTCACTGTCACTCCTGTGTACCGCCTGTGGAGGGGGTGGTGGTTCAAGCACCTCACCGCCCGCCCCCATTGCACAACCGCCTGTATTCGAGTCGCCGCACCCTGCGATATGGGAGACGCAGTCGGCAGCGGACGCCGGATTTGACACCGCCGCCCTAGAGGAGGCGTTCGAATATGCGATGGCTGACGGATCATTCACGCAAGCTGCACTCGTCATTAAAGCCGGTAAGTTGGTCGACGAGCGGTATCGCGGTATCGCCGAAGGTGAAGTCGCCACCATAACGTCGCTGTCCTCGACGCCTACCGCGCAAGATCCCGCATTTTGGCAAAATGATTTCGGGAGCAGAGACCAAGACAGCCTGGTCACCTCATGGTCGACCGCAAAATCCTTCACCAGCATTCTCATGGGTATCGCCATAGAAAAAGGGCTGATTAACGGGACCAGCCAATTGGCCTCTGATTTCATTACGGAGTGGCAATCGGACGAACGCTCGAGTATCACCATAGAGCAACTATTGGACATGCGATCGGGGCTAGTCCCTATTTGCTTTATTGCGGAAACGGCGAGTGCCGGCGAGTGCCAGAATGAAAGCGACGGTGCTGCCGGGGGAAATATTGTATTCGCTCAAGACCAGATGTCCGCCTGTATAAACCGGCCCTTAGCCAGTGATGGGGCGTCCTATCCCTGGGCAAGCGGCGGCACTTATAGGGCGGGGGAGTTTCTTTATGCCAACTGCGACACGCAAGTCCTTGGGGAGATTCTGTACCGTGCGACGGGTCAGGATCCTGGCATTTTTGCTGAAACCGAACTGTTTGAGCCGCTCAACATCGACGCGTTTTGGTGGCGAGACAATGTCGAGAGCGGTCAATCCAACGGTAATTATCTGACGTACTGCTGTCTCGACTCGACCGCACGGGACTTTGCCAAATTTGGGTATCTCATTCAACTGGGTGGATTGGATCTCGAGAGCGGTAGGTCCTACTCGAATTATATCGCTGACATCACGGCCATCAGCAGCTTCTACGACAAGCAGTTCTGGAGCTTTTGCGGTGAAACAAACGACGATGGCGAGTGCGTCAATACCGTCATCCATACCTCTGGATTTGACGGTCAATTTATCGTTATTGACCGAAAAAATGATTTGGTGATGGTGCGAGCGAGTCTCTACAAATCCTATCTGAATTTTTCCGACGAGCGAAAAATGCGTCTGGTACCGGGTCTCGTTGCCGAGTCAAACTGGACAGGGTCCCTCCCCCAGGCCATGGCCATACCCACCACGTCGAGCTTTTCCATTAGAGAATTTCACAGCCGCGTCGTTTCAGCACTCACGACAGGAGGTTGAGTGAAGACAAGTTCATTGTGTACCTGCTTAATCAACTCAGGAACAGAGTTTGCAGAAGCGGCAATCGCCTGACTGTGGAGTGTGGAGTGTGGAGCGGGAAACGAGATTCGAACTCGCGACCTCAACCTTGGCAAGGTTGCGCTCTACCAACTGAGCTATTCCCGCTTACGTTCAAGTGTAGCCTCCCCTCAGTAGCGGTCAAGCGCGTTCGTCATCTCTCGCATCGGGCGCACTCAACATCGCCCTGAGGTAATTCCACATCGACCAAAGCGTTAACACTACGGCAACCGCAAGACTCCCTAAGCCCAACTGAAGTAGATAGTCGGAATACGGCTCCCCCATGCGCCACAGCAATAGGATGATCGCGATCATCTGTAACGTGGTCTTTAACTTCCCCATTAGCGTGACTGCCACCGACTGACTTTGCCCGCGCCGCGCCATCCACTCTCTGAGCGCACTGACGAGGATCTCCCGACCAATAATGACGATCGCCGACAACGTCAGCCAGATCGAATCATAGTGGTCGACGAGCAACACCAAGGCAGTGGCAACGATCAGCTTATCCGCAACGGGGTCCAGAAAGGCGCCAAACTCACTTTCTTGTTTTAACAACCGAGCCAACCAACCATCAAGCCAGTCGGTAATTGCAGCTAAAACAAAAATAACGGCCGCAGCGGGCCCCGCGAAGGGCCCTGCAAAATAAAAGACGGCCACCAACAGTGGGATACAGAGCACACGTGTGAGGGTGAGAATATTGGGTAGGTTCCAGTTCACTGCGACTCCGGGGGTTACTGTTCTACGGTATGGAGGTGATCATAAATGCTCTGAGCGAGCGTCGCATTAATCCCTTCGACTTTACAGATCTCATCGACCGAGGCATTTTCCACCCCTCGGATACTACCAAAGTGGCGAAGCAGATCTCTACGCCGCTTTGAACCCACGCCCGATACGCCTTCCAGCGCAGACTGCTTGCGGGCTTTTGAGCGTCGACCGCGATGACCGCTGATCGCAAATCGGTGTGCCTCGTCGCGGATCTGCTGGATAAGGTGTAGCGCAGGATTATCGCCTCGCAACTGACTCTCCGCGCCCGTATCGCCATCAATGAGCGTCTCAAACCCGGCTTTACGCGTTGTACCTTTCGCGATACCCACAATCTTGACTGTATTGAGCTCGAACTGTTCGAGCACTTGCCGAGCCTGCGACACCTGCCCCTTTCCGCCGTCAATAAACAAAATGTCGGGCAGTACACCTTCTCCTTTGGATAACCGGCGATAGCGCCGCTCGAGTGCCTGCTGCATTGCTGCGTAGTCGTCACCACCGGTAATTCCTTCGATATTGAATGTCCGATAGTCCGCCTTTCTTGCGCCATTACTGTCAAAAACCACACACGAGGCCACCGTGGCTTCTCCCGAGCTGTGGCTAATATCAAAGCACTCCATGCGGACGGGTGGCAGATCAAGATCTAACTCGCGTCTGAGCGCCTCTAAGCGCCCAGCCATGGTGTGTTTGCCGCTCAAAAACGACTCCAAATTAGTCTCGGCCGTTTGTTTTGCCAACTGAAGCCAGCGCGCTCGCGCATCTCTGACCTGAGTTTTTATGACCACCTTACGCTTGCTCTGCTCCATCAACGTATCACACAACAGCGTGGCGTCGTTGGGCTTGTGACTGACCACAATTTCTTGCGGAATCGTCTGTCGTCCTGACAGGTAAAACTGGGGCATAAAGGCGTCAAGGACGGAGGTTTCGTCCTCGTCAAGCCGTGTTGTCGGGTAATACGTTCGCGAGCCGAGCACCCTTCCTTCGCGCACAAACAAGACTTGAATACACGCTTGACCGTGGGCTTGTCTTACCGCTAAAAGGTCCAGCTCACCGCGCGACCCTTCAATTCCTTGTGTTGACTGTACCTCCTGAAGCTGCTGCAGCTGGTCGCGCAATTCCGCCGCCTTTTCAAATTCGAGGACCGCTGCGGCGTCCTCCATATCATCGGCCAGGCGCTTCATCACTTTTTGCGACTTCCCGCTTAAAAATAACGCCGAGTTCTCGACCTGCTTTTCGTAATCCGCGTCACTGACTAAGCCGACACAAGGACCGGAGCAGCGTCCAATCTGATACTGAAGGCAAGGCCGAGACCGGTTACGGAAATAAGATTCTTCACACTGCCGCACCTTAAATACTTTTTGCATCAGGTGCAGTGTTGAGCGCACCGCTGCCGCACTCGGGTAGGGTCCAAAATAGTCTCCCTTTCGGCGCTTTGGACCCCGATGAAACGCTAACTTAGGCCATTTATCTTCCGCTGAAAGATAAATGTACGGATACGACTTATCGTCCTTAAGCAAGATATTGTAGGGCGGGTGATATTCCTTAATGAGATTATGTTCGAGAAGTAAGGCATCGCGTTCAGTCGTCGTAACCGTCACCTGAATATCGTTTATCCGCGAGACCAGAGCCATCGTTTTGGCAGAAAGACCGCTCGCTCTAAAGTAGCTTGTCACCCGATTTTTAAGGTTTTTAGCCTTTCCGACGTACAAAAGGCCACCCGCTGTGTCGTACATTTGGTAGACACCCGGCCGTGTGGTCAGCTGTTTAAGAAACGACTCCGAGTCAAAATCAGTAGTACTCATTGCCCGCCACCTGCTCTGGCTCCAGGTGCAACTGCACACCAAACTCTTCGCTCACCGAGCTACTCACTTTAACTGCAAATTCAATAACTTGGTGGCTTTTTTTGGCAGTGAGGTTAACAATAACCAGCGCATGTTTTTCAGACACACACACCCCCTGCTCTGACTGTCCACGCCAATTTAGCGCGTCAATCATCCACGCTGCGGATAATTTCACCCGGCCGTCATCAAGAGGATACTGGGGCAGTTTCGGATACCGCTCCTTCAGCTGATTAGCTTTTTCTTGAGTCACCACTGGATTCTTAAAAAAGCTGCCTGCATTGGGTTCGAGCTGTGTGTCAGGGAGTTTAGAGCGCCGAATTTTAATGACTGCGTTCATAACCTCGCTAGCTGCCACCTGCCGCGAACCCAGTTCTTCGATCAGCGCCGGATAGGTGATATTCGTGATCGATAATTTACTTAGCCTGAGCTCAACCGCAGTGATAATCCACTCACGTCCTTCGCTTGATTTAAAAAAACTGTCCCTGTACGCAAAGTTGCAGGCCGATTTAGCCAGCCAAAGGACCTCTGATGTCCTTCTATGAACGACTTGCAGTCGCTCTATACGCTCTGCCACTTCAGCACCATAGGCGCCAATATTCTGAACAGGGGCGGCGCCAACGCTCCCCGGTATCAAGGCAAGCTTTTCAAGCCCGTATAAACCAAGCTCGTGGGCCCAAACGACCGCCTCGTGCCAGTCTTCCCCCGCATAAACTCGGACAATGGCCTCTTCCGCACTCTGAGACACCACAGTGCGGCCTTTTAACGCCACATTCAGCGTCAGCCCTGACAGCTTAGGCGGCAAAATGACGTTGCTGCCACCTCCAATCGCCCGAACACAGAGATTCTTTGCCCGGGCCACGTGCAAGGCCTCCAGCACACCCTCAGATGAGGAGGCGCGCACAAAGAACTCCGCAACCGACGTTAATCTCAGCGTATTAAACGATCTTAATTGAACGAGTTTTTGGATCGTCATTACGTCGCCATCAAGGCTCTGACTGCTTCGAGATCAGCCGGCGTATCGACCCCCGCGGGGACCACCTCACAGGCTTGGGCAATCCGAATTTCGTGTCCACAGTGCAGCGCTCGTAACTGCTCCAGCGACTCTAGGTGTTCATACGGTGCAACCGGTTGTCGCGCAAAATCTTCGAGATAACTGACTCGATAAGCGTACAGTCCTATATGCCGTCGTGCATCGTGCGGGCACGTTTCGCCCAGCGGGTCGCGGACGTGCGGTATCGGCGCACGTGAAAAGTATTGCGCGCGCCCCGATGCATCACCCACCACCTTTACGACCGACGCATCCACGAACTGCTCCCTAGAGACAATCGGCTCATATAGCGTCGCAATAGAGGCACTCTTATAGCGCGCTAACAAATCGGACACCTGCTCCAAGTTCGCAATCGGCATCAGTGGCTCGTCGCCCTGTAGGTTGACGATAATCGTGTCCAACGACCAGTCCTTGAGTCGAGCAACCTCAGCAAGGCGATCGGTGCCTGAAGGGTGCGCTGTGTCCGTCATTACGACCTCCGCACCATGCGTTGCGAGTGCGTCGAAGATTCGCGAATCATCGGTAGCAACCGTTACCGACAGTGCGCTGCTCGCCAGTGCACGCCGCCACACCCAATACACCAAGGGTTTACCATTAATATCAGCGAGTGCCTTTGCGGGAAGACGGGTTGAGCCGTAGCGAGCTGGAATAACGATGTGGTACATGGGAAGCTCCTTTCTACTCGTCCCGTTGGCCCATCAGCCTTTCAAGCTGATTGACCAAATGACTGGGCAACAACGCCTCTATTTCAACGACCCACACATTGTCGCACGCAGGACCCTTAAGTTTTACTGCGTCTTTTTCCGTAATCAGTACAACATCAGGTAAAAAATTTGCAGTAATCTCTTCCATCGGAAGAACCGCATGATCCGCAACCGCCACTGACTCAAAGATCAGACCTTTACGGCTAAGCATCTGAAAGTATTGATCAGGCTGTCCTAAGCCCGTGGCTGCGACCACTTGAGCACCCTGCCAGGCTGCGAGACCGGCGTCTAAGCTTAACCGCTCCCCGCTGGCCTCGTTTCTAAATCCTCTGATCACATAGACGAATGACGTTTCCGGATCATCACCATTACGAACCAAGACACAGTCAACGGTCGCCAGACGCGAGCGCGGCTCTCTCAGGGGACCTACTGGAAGTAAAAATCCATTCCCCAGAGATCGGCTGGCATCCATAACAAGAATCTCCAAGTCTCTGTAGAGTGAGTAATGTTGTAATCCGTCGTCTGAAAGGATGACATCGACTCTTTCCGCCTCAAGCAGTCTTAACACGGCCTCTTGCCGCGACTGCGCAACCAGCACGTGTGCCGCGGGCACGGTGCGTTTGATCAAAAGAGGCTCGTCACCCACAGCGGCGGCATTGTCTGCCGCCTCAACAAGAACTGTTGTCTCCGGTGACCGACGACCATAGCCTCGGCTGACAACACCAACGTTGTAACCCTGCTTAATAAGGGTTTGCGACAGCGCGATCAAACACGGCGTTTTGCCCGTACCGCCAGCGGTGATCCCACCCACTACAATCACCGGCACGCGCGGATCAATCGGCTGGGCCTTATGAGCCGTGACCCGCCGTTTAAGCCACACCAGAGACCACACAATCGGGAAGAGTGGCAAGAAAATCAGTGTCCATTGAAAAGGGCCGTACCACGACGCATTAATCCAGCGCTCAATGCGGTTCCGAACGGTACTCAAACTTCCGAGAATCCGTGCTGATGCAAGGCTCTGTAAAGCGGCTCATTCACGAGAAGCTCTGAGTGAGAGCCCTGCGCGACAATTTTCCCCTCGTCCATCACCAATACCGTATCGGCGCCCTCGATGGTTGATAGCCGATGTGCGACAACAAATGTCGTCCTGCCCTGCCGAGAGTTTTCCAAGGCCAGTTGGATTAACGCCTCTGACTCATTATCCAGTGCCGAAGTGGCCTCATCGAGAATCAGAACTGGTGCAGACTTCAGCAGAGCCCGAGCGATCGCAATGCGTTGCTGCTGACCACCAGACAAGCCGACACCCTGCTCCCCAATTAACGTGTCGTAACCCAATCTGAGTTCCTGGATAAACGGATCTGCATGAGCTTTTTGTGCCGCACTCTCAATATCTACGAGGGTGGTTGAAACGCTGTTGCCCATCGCAATATTTCCAGCCACCGTGTCACTAAAGAGATTGATTTTCTGAGGTACAAACGCAAATTGTTCCCTGTAGTTTTGAAGGTCTACCGCTTGTATGTCTTGTCCGTCGAGCGAAATCTGACCCACCGAGGGTGTATAAAAGCGCGCAAGCAATTTAAGTAACGTGCTCTTACCGCTGCCCGAGCGCCCCACGACCGCAACCGTCTGACCGGGCTCCACCGAAAAAGAGACGTTCTGCACGGCATCAATCAGAGCACCGGGGTATCTAAAGGCGACGGCGTCAAATTCTATGCGGCCCGCCACCTGCGATAAGACAACCTGTCCTTGGTCCGTTTCTACCGGGGTATCCAGCTGATGGAAAATATCTTCGGCTGCCGCTAAACCCTTTTGAATAATGCTCTGAATGTTGCTCAGTGTGCGTATCGGCTTCCCCAACTGCGCGGCGGCGGTGATGAAGGCAACTAATGACCCCGCACTAAATTCAGACAAGACCTCGGGGTCTAATGCGAACCAAAATAACGCACCTAAAGCGAGCGCCAATAAGGTCTGGATAATTGGCGTTGAGACCGCTTGGACAAACGCCAGCTTCAAGCTCTGTTGTTTATTAAACAAACTGACCGAGGCAAAACGAGCACTGATTTGCTCGGTTGCACCATACACTCGAATATCATCGAGCCCGGCCAGGCTCTCCGCCGTTACCTCGGTGACTGACCCCATTGAGTCCTGAATTCGTCGACTGTAGCGGCGGAAGTGTTTTCCGATAACCTGCACCACCAAGCCGATCGCTGGCGCCACAACAAAGAAAATTGCCGTCAGCTCCCAGTTCAGATACAGCATGTACGACACCAGCGCGACAATCGTTAAACCCTCACGCAAAATGGTCTTCAGTGCATCAGAAGCGGCACCACTCACCTGCTCGACGTTAAACGTAACTTTGGAAAGAAGTTCCCCGGTTGAGTATTGATCGATATGGGCTTTCGGCACTCGCACCAGCACATTAAAAAGCTCGGTGCGCACCACATGAACCACCGAGCGCGCCACTTTGTTCATAAAGTAGCTGCCAGCAAAAAACCCCAAAGC
>JAQXEB010000317.1 GCA_029251065.1 Luminiphilus sp. | reverse complement strand
GCTTGTTATCAGTCTTCCCGCCGTCCAAGACAAAATTCTCGACCGCGGTACGGCCATGATTGCCGAGCGCGGTGCTCAGGGGTTACCTGAGTCGGACAGCTTACGCGTGTTCGTCTGCGGCAGTGCCTCTCCGTTGGGTATGGGCCAAGCACAAGCGTGCATTGCAGTGGTCACGCCAGAGCACTTTTACCTCATCGACTCCGGCGCGGGATCAACTGACAATATCGTGCAGCTCAATTTACCCACTGATCGGCTCAATGGAATTTTGATTAGCCACTTTCACTCAGATCACATCGCCGAAATATACGAAGTCAATCTCAACTCTTGGGTGACGGGTCGTAAAGAACCGCTATTGGTTATCGGCCCCGAAGGTGTCAGTGAGGTGGTCAAAGGCATCAACACGACATATCAGCACGACCGGCACTATCGCAGCACGCATCACGGGGAGTCGCTTCTGCCGCCCCACTTGGGTCTCATAGATCACCAGACTGTTATGCCAGGCGTGATCATCAGTGATGGCGACCTTAAAATTACCGCTTACCGGGCCGAACATCCGCCGATTGAGCCCGGCATGGGTTATCGCATCGATTACCGTGGCCGCAGCGTTGTGATCTCCGGTGATAGCAACGTCACTGCCGAGACACAACGGATCGTCGAAGGCGCAGATCTACTGCTTCACGATGCCTTGTCGGTACCCACTGTCAGTCGATTATCAGACGCGCTCGGTGCGGTCGGTCGGTCACGGACGTCCAAGATTGTTGAGGATGTACTGGATTATCACGCATCGACCGAGTCGCTGATTGCACTCGGCAACAGCTCAGACGTCGGTATGGTTGCGTTCTACCACCTGGTACCTGTCCCCGCAAATCCCATCATTGCAGAAGTGTTCATGCGCGAGACACCGAACAACTTCGTGCTAACGACTGACTTGATGGGCTTTGAGCTCCCTATTGGCAGCGATGAGATTATCGTCAACAAGCCATAATCGGAATCAGGGCATCACGTCGTTTGAGCCGCGGCTTACTCGGTAGTACTTAATCGTTGCTGAGTCTTGATCGATTAGACGACCCACTGCGTGTTCGATGACACATTGAGCGTTTAATATCGCACCATTTGATCCCATTAAATACGGGTTGGTATCGGTTGCTTAACTGCGACAAGGCGGCCCAATCTAGAGCCGCCAAACGGAGATTTAAAGCGTCTTGGAGTGAATAAATGACTAGATCGGCTGACTTGGACGACAAACTGCGCGATGCACTTCTTGAGAGTCTTGCAAGCTGGGATCCACGCGCGTCAGTACCGCTCGCACTCTCGTTCATGGCCCATGGAGACGCTGAGGCACTTGCGGGGTTCGATCGGCTTATGCAGGCAAGCCCTGGTGCCGAATCAATGCTTAAAGACCGTTATTTAAGCCCCCCACCGGATGTTGATGCCCTGCGCTTATGCCCCGAGGGAAGCCTCGGGAGCGCCTATGCGCAGTACCTTGACGACAACAAGCTAGACGCAAATTTACTTCGAGAGTCAGCGTTTATTCCCGCACACAAAGCGCGAGGGGACGATCAAGGCTACCTTGCTGAACGTGGTTTTCAGCTACACGATCTTTTTCACGTACTCACCGAATACGACACGTCGCCCTTGGGCGAAGTCAAAGTAGTCAGTTTTACAGTTGCACAAGCGCCCGCACCCTATCCTGCGATGATTATTGCCAGTCGTCCGCTTCAGATGATGCTCTATCAACCCGAGCTACTGCCGTTTGTAATGGACGCGATCGCGGAGGGCTGGACGCGTGGCCGTCGAGCTAAACCGTTGCTCCCTGTGCACTGGGAAGATTACTGGTCAGAACCCCTGGCTGAGTTGCAAACGGCCTATCAGCTCAACTGATGTGAGTTGAGAAAAACGTCGCCGTATTTGCTGCCGCACCCCTGAACTACATGATGTCAACGACACCTTGCCTCACTCAGGGCTGTCTTTTTCTACCAGCGTCTGGCCTGTCTAAAAACCATAAACCGCATATCGGTCAACGGGATTTCCATCAACGCGTTCGCCTGTTTATGGATCAAAGTGCGTCTTCATCGCGGCGAGCACGACCGAAGGGTCCGAGCGACGCTGGTAGTTCTCAGAAAGATCCATCCATAAGACCGTGCCGTCGCGATCGACAAGCAACGTGGCGGGAACAGGAAGCGCAGCCGCCTCTTCGGTACCCGGTGCCGAGTGAAAGCCCTGATTACGAAGACCAAATAGATCGGTCACTGCAAGCTGTTGATCAGAGAGCATCGTTGCGTTCAGACCGTGCAGATGGCGGCGGTCGGCAATAACCTCAGGAAGATCCACACTCACCGTGAGCACCTTTACACCGCGCTGATCAAAATCAGTGCGCAGCTCTTCAAGTCGACGCAACTCGCCGACACAGTAGGGTCACCAATGCGCTCGGAAAAACTTAATCAGTACTAAGTGTCCATTCAAAACACGTGAATCAAACGCGTCACCAGATCCGTCAACCGAGGTGAATTGTGGAACGGTGTCTCCCACCTCGATCACAGTGTCTCGCGCGACGATTTGCTCACTGACCGACATCGTTACCGGAAAAAAGAGACCGACTGCGATGGCTAGAAGTGGCGGAACCGCGCCCAACCAACTGGTTCGCTTCACCAGTGCAAGGACGCCAAGCGCAGCGGCGAGCAGAAATAACACCACAAAGAGACTGCGGTCAGTGGGGAGTGCGACCTCATCGACGAGGTAGAACCAGTACCAGGCGGTGACAACAGCAATCGCCGCCGCCGCCAACCCAATTTTTGTTCCTGTCTTGTTTTGTGCCATAGAGGTTCCTCGCCTGTCGAAGACAGTCCCACAACCACTCAGCCATCGTCAAGCGACAACATCGCCTCAATACCCGTGCCTTTGACAACCGCGTCGACACGAGCCCTGTCTGAAACAGTCAATTTGCGGTAGTGCTCGTTCGTCCAACGCAGGCACTTGGCTTGGTAGGGGAATGTTTGCTGGACCCACGGCGCACCGTCAATTTCACCCTCCCACATTTTTTCGCCCGCCTGGACTGCGCGCGCATTGGCCAGTTGTGCGGGTGCGTAAACGCGGCCTATTTCGGACAATATACCCCGCAAACTACTGGGCTGTTCCTCCAAGCTAAACCAATCGTCGGCGGAAGGCTCAATTCCTCCTTGGTCACAGACTTGATCAACCCAAGCAACGGTCCGCGGCGATATCTCATTAGCGATGGCGCGCGGAGTTGGGTCAAACCCCACCAACTGCGTCAACTGACCGTGCAGTGCAAAATCACCCGCACTCGGACGCTGACCCAACATGAATTTCTGCGCTGACAGATGCGCTTCCATCGCGGATAAAAAACGCCGATAACTGGCGTCTATGACCGGCGCAGTGGTCTCGTTTGAACCCACCACATAAAGGCGGTCTATCTGTCTTTGCGCGATCTGGGCCTTAAACTGTCCAAGCATTTCAGAGGGCATACTGACGTTCATACCCAAGGGCAATAGGGTCCCCGCCTTGTCCGCATCTTCAGAAAAATGCCAGCGATAGTGAAACATGTACTTGGTACACCACTCATCGGCAAAGTCCTCGATCAAATAATCAATAAACGCCAACGCAGGGTCACTGGGCAAAACCGAACGCTCGGGATAAAGCGCTTCAAGACGTCTGATAATCGGTGTGGAGTCACACTCTGCGACCGCTTCACCGTGTTCCTCGAACACAAACGTGGGCATAAAGATGGGCTTGGGGCGCTCAGCACCCAGTGCGTCGCAGAGCCCTTCAGGCTGACCCCACTCTATGGCGTAAGGAATGCGGCGGTAACGCAGTAAGGCCACCATTTTTTGAGTGTAGGGCGAGCCCGTGCCGCCCGCTAAGCGAATTCGAGTTGCAGGTGTCATCATTAATCGTCGCCTCTAGCTCATTTTTAAGAGTAGTTTGCCCTGATTCTGGCCCGTAAACAGCATCTCAAAGGCATCGGGAAAGCGCTCGATACCGTGCATCATGTGCTCTCGGAAAAACAGTTGATCGCTTTTCCAAGCACCGAACAGCCACTCGAGCGCTTCGGGTACCCGATGCATGTAGTCGCGCATCGTAAACCCTTGAATCGTCAGGCTGTGCGTCACGACCGTTAAAAAATTTGACGGACCACGGACGTCCATATTGCCACCGTATTGCGAGATCCCACCACAGACGACCACGCGCCCTCGATAATTCATTTGGCCCAGCACGTCGGAGAAAATATCGCCACCAACGTTATCAAAGTAAAGATCTATTCCGTCTGGACAGGTCTCGTGAAGTCTCGCCGAGACGTCTTCATTTTTGTAATCAATCGCCGCATCAAGGCCCAGCGTAGCGGTCAAATAATCCGCCTTTACCGGCCCACCTGCGATGCCAATCACCCGCGCCCCGGCGAGCTTTGCGACCTGCGCCGCAATGGATCCAACCGCGCCAGAGGCCGCAGACACCACAACGGTGTCCGATGCAGTGGGCTTACCCAGATCTGACATGCCAAAGTAACCGGTATAGCCCGTCATCCCGAGCCCACTTAAAAACTTCTCTGGTGACGCCAGTGAGCAATCAATTTTTGACAGCTGAGTTGCCTTGTAAACACCGTGCGTTTGAACTCCCGTAAAGCCCGTCACCCAGTCTCCGGGCGCCAGGCCCTCAGCGCGGCTCTCCATGATCTCGCCAACACCAAAAGCCCGCATCACGGCGCCAGGTTTAACCGGGGGCATGTAACTTCGCTTGTTGGTGATCCAACCCTTCATTCCAGGGTCAAGAGAGACCGTATGCAGAGCAACGCTCACCTCTCCCGCCTCGAGGCTGCGCAGGGGGTTCGACGTTAAGCGCCACACGTCACGAGGTGCACGCTCACCCGGATAATCATCCATTCGAATCTGTTGTGTCTTCATGAAAAAGGCTTAATTGGCATA
>JAQXEB010000316.1 GCA_029251065.1 Luminiphilus sp. | reverse complement strand
GACGCCAAATACTAAGAGTAGAGCTTGACCCGGGGCGGATGAGCACTTATGGACTGACGGTCACGGACATAAGAACAGTCTTATCGCAGGCGCCACTGGATGTCCCTGCGGGCAGCTTTAAAACGAGTGATCAAACGTTGTTGGTGCGTGCGGACGCCGCAGTCGACTCCGAAGAGGACATTGGCAATCTACTGATCACCGACAAGATTCGACTTCGGGATGTCGCTCGCGTGGCCTACACACCCGACGACGCAACCTCAGTGGTACGTCTCAACGGACAGAAAGTTCTGGGAGTCGGTGTAGTCCGACAAGCAGGCTCTAACACTATTCAAATCTCGGAAGGCGCCCGCAAAGCGATTGCACAATTTAATACACAACGCGACGACATAAAGTTGCAAGTCATCTCTGACGAAGCGGTCTTCATTAACGGCGCAGTATCCGAGGTCGTAAGAACCCTTGGCTTTGCTGTCATCATTGTCATTTTGACCATACGTCTGTTCTCCGGCAGCTGGCGATTCACCATTGTCCCAGCGATTGCGATACCGATTTCACTGCTCGGCACCCTCGCCGCAAGTTGGGCTCTGGGATTTTCGATCAATATTTTGACCCTTCTGGCCCTCGTCCTTGCGACCGGACTGATTGTCGACGACGCCATAGTGGTCCTTGAGAGCGTTCAACGTCGTCAGCAAAAAGGCGAAGGGGCCAGCGCGGCTGCCGTGTTAGGCACTCAGTCTGTTTTTTTTGCTGTCATTGCGACAACGATGGTCTTGGTCGCTGTTTTTGTTCCCATTGCATTTCTACCTGGAACCTCGGGCCGGCTGTTTAGAGAATTTGGTCTCGTGCTGACGGTCGCCGTCGCAATTTCGTCATTTGTTGCGCTATCCCTCGTTCCTGCCTTGATGGCGCGCTTGGGGAAACCAGAAAATAGTGGTCTTGAAGCAACGCAACCGAATCTTATTCAGCGACTTTACAGCACAGCGCTACATACCGTTTTGAACTTTCCCTTGGTATCGATCGTCGTATCTGTTGGCCTAGCTGTGGGCGCCGCCAGTGTTTACACGTCCCTGGACAGCGAACTCTTACCCACCGAGGACCGCGGTAAACTCAATATGTTTGCTCGTGGACCTGCGGGCGTCGGACTGCCCTATACGGAACGTCAGTCGGACCAGATTGAGGCTATTTTTCAGCCCTATCTTGAGTCTGGTGTCATTGATCAACTGTACACTGTCGCCGGACGATGGGATCCAAACATTATTTATGTCGTGGGTACGCTCAAGCCATGGAACGAACGTGATATCTCCCAGCAGGAGCTGGCCGCTGAAATTCAGCCCGAACTGAACCAACTCCCGGGCGTAACAGCTCGAATTTACGGCAGTAACAGCTTGAATATTCGAGGCTCCTGGCGGGGTGGCATTCAGTTTGTTCTTCTGGGCAACGACTATGAGGAAATTTACGCAGCTGCCAGAGTTTATGCCGACGCCATTCGTGAGCGACTCACCAGCGTCCGAAGCCCACAAATCGACTACACGCCAACGCAGGCTCAGGTGGCTATTCGTATCGACAGAGAGCGGTTGGCCGACCTCAACGTCTCCATTAACGAGCTCGCTCAAACCTTACGCGTCATGGTCGACGGTGTTCGAGTCATCGACCTGAACGGTCGCGATCAATCCATCCCTGTGGTACTCAAAGCCGGTCAGAATCGAATTCAAGGTCCCAACGACCTGGTCAACTTGTTCGTTCGATCACAGGAGGGACAACTAATCCCGCTTGCGTCGCTGGTGACCGTGGTCGAAGAAGGCGTCCCCGATGAACTTCGTCGGTTATACCAACGTCGCTCGATTAGCATCGATATGCAAACCGTTGAGGGCGTCGACTTACAAACCGCCGTCGACGACTTGACGGCATTAGCAAACGAGGTCGTACCGTCTTCAATCAGCGTTGTGCCAGAGGGTGAAGCCGCACGCCTTGGTGAGTCGCAACGTGACTCCTTCTACGCGTACGGCCTAGCCTTACTCATTGTGTTCCTCGTTCTCGTTGCACAGTTTGAGAGCCTTACCTCGTCGCTTGTCATCATGACCATCGTACCCTTCGGATTAGCCGCCGCAATTTTTGCCCTCTTCATTACCGGCAATTCTTTAAACGTTTACTCGCAAGTCGGATTGGTGATGCTAATAGGGCTCATTGCAAAAAACGGCATCTTACTGGTTGAGTTTGCTGATCAGCGGCGCGACGCCGGCGCTTCGGTAAGAGATGCGATTGAAGATGCCGCCAATATTCGCTTACGGCCCATTGCAATGACACTGATTTCCACGGTCCTTGGCGCCCTCCCCTTAATTCTTTCATCGGGTCCGGGCTCCGAGGCCAGGGAAGCCGTGGGCTGGGTCGTGTTTGGTGGTTTGGGCCTTACGGCCATCTTTACGCTGTTTTTGACACCGGTGATCTATCTCGCACTCGCCCGATTCTCAAAGCCCAGAGCTGATGCTCGTCTTACACTCGCGCGCGAGTTAGACGCCGCGACAGACCTTTAAGTCTAAATCGCCACCCAGCCCATTTTACGCGTCGATAAACGAGTTGAGCACCTGGTCTTTGCAGCAGCGCGTTTATTCCTCCTTCATTTTTGCCCTATTTGTGCGACTATTATTGGGAGAATTCAATAGAGGTCCCCGCTGGTGGCAAACATTAAAATCAATGGCAAAGATCACTCGTTAGAGGGCTTAGACCCCACCATGCCACTCCTTTGGGCACTGCGTGACCACGCTGGGATACAAGGCGTTAAGTACGGGTGCGGCGTCGGGCAATGCGGTGCCTGCACAGTGTGGCTGGACGGCATCGCAACACGGTCATGTCTGCTGCCAGTCGGCGCGTTGGACGGGCAGACCGTGACAACCATCGAAGGACTTGCAACGAAGGCGCTGCACCCCGTTCAGCGAGCCTGGATCGAGCACGATGTAGCGCAGTGCGGCTACTGCCAAGCTGGTCAGATCATGTCCGCAGCGGCGCTGCTTGAGAAAAATCCGAGTCCAACTGATGACGAAATTGACCACGCCATGAAAGGCAATATCTGTCGCTGTGGTACCTATGTGCGAATTAAGTCAGCCATTAAAACGGCGAGTGCGTCGATGGTCGCCAGCGCCCTCTTCTACGATGCAACACAGACAGAGGAGACGCCGGTATGAGTCGCGATAACCAATCACTCAATAACCCCGACCGCCGCGATTTCTTAAAAGTGTCGCTGGGCCTTGCCCTCACATCGACCGGCGGTGTATCCGTGATGTCGCTTGCCGCCGCAGAAGCTTCGGGAGTCCTGAATGCCTATGTGCAGATTAATGCCGATGGCCGCATTACCATCTATGCGCCAAACCCTGAAGTGGGACAAGGTGTTAATACGTCGCTGCCCATGATCGTGGCTGAAGAACTCGACGCCAACTGGGATGAGGTCGTTTGCGAAGCGGCGCCCATCGCGCAACATTACGGTATGCAGTTTGCTGGAGGCTCGCTGTCGACGCCCATGCGGTGGGATGAACTGCGAAAAGTGGGTGCCACTGCACGTGCGATGTTAGTCCAGGCGGCGGCACAGGAGTGGGGAGTCCCTCAGGACACGCTCAGCACCCGCTCATCCATGGTCCTGCACGCGCCCACGGGACGGGCGACGCACTACAAGAACTTGGTGAGTCGCGCCTCCTTACTCGCAGTCCCGACCGACGGTACGGTCGCACTTAAAACACCAGACCAATATCAATTACTCGGTAATCGCGTTGTAAATGCCTCGGCTGAGCACATTGCAACAGGTCAACCTATCTTTGGAATCGACGCCAAAACACCGGGCATGGTTTACGCCAGCTTCGTGAAATGTCCAGCCATTGGTGGGGTCGCAAAGTCGGCTAATCTTGACGAGATTAAAGCGCTACCTGGAATTATCGACGCCTTCCTTATCGAAGGCACGCCCGGCCCCTACAACTTTGATATCCGCGAGTCTTACGCCACCCAGTCGGGTGTCGCTATTGTTGCTAAAGACACGTGGTCGACCTTCAAAGCCCGCGCGTCACTCGACGTTGATTGGGATCTGTCTGCCGCCTCTAAAGACAATACGCAAGACATTGAAGCACAGGCGCTTAAAGCGCTGGCCGACGGAAAAGTCGAGGAAGAAATTGAACGTGTCGGTGATGTCGACGACGCCTTCGCCAATGCGGCGATTACCGCTGACGCCACCTACTCAACAGATTTCGTGTCACACGCGCAACTTGAACCACAAGGCGTTTTAGTCTCGGCGGCAACTGACAAGGTTGAGGTTTGGACAAGTAGCCAAACACCCGTCTTTATTACCGCGAACCTTGCGAAGCTGCTTAACGTCAGCCCCAAGACAATTACGGTCCATCAGGTCAGAGGGGGCGGTGGTTTTGGTCGGCGTTTGTCCAATGAATACGTATTTGAAGCCGCTCTGATTTCCCGAAAGGTCGGTGCGCCGGTAAAGCTGCAGTGGAAACGCGAAGATGACATGGCGTTTGACTACTTCAGAGCGCCCACGTATTACCGACTGCAAGGCGCAGTGGCCCAGGACGGACAGTTAACGGGCTGGAAAAACTTACTGGCCGCCGCATCAGCCGATGGTAAAAAGGCGAATTACGGCGCCAGTTACCGCCCCTTCGACTTCCCTGGAAAAGTCATCAAGAACGTCTCCGTTGAACAGAGCTTTGTGCCCTCTCAAACGCCCACAGGCGCATGGCGGGCACCTATTTCCAACGTTTATGCCTTTGCCGAGCAAAGCTTTATAGCCGAGCTGGCTCATGCTGCCGGGCAAGACCACGAGACCTTTTTACTGAATGCCATTGGTCACCAAGGACATATTCAAGAAGATGATCCCGCCAGTCTAAACACGACACGTGCTCACGCTGTGATAAGAGCCGCCACGCGCGCAGCTGGTTGGGGTCGAGAGCTCCAAGAAGGACGCGGACTGGGACTGGCCTTCTTTTTGAGTCACGCCGGCCACATTGCGGAGGTCGCCGAAGTCAGTGTTGAAGGCAAAAGTATTACCGTCCATGACGTTTGGATCGCAGCAGACGTGGGTCAGGTGATCAATCAATCAGGCTTGGAAAATCAACTCCAAGGTTCTGTGATCGATGGACTAAGCACTCTGGCGGCGCAGAGTATTTCCGTGGTCAACGGCGCAGTTGTGGAAAGTAACTTCGACACGTACCCATTACTCCGGATGCCTCAAAGCCCCAGGGTGCACGTCGACGTCCTGAACTCAGGTTACTCACCCACCGGCGCTGGCGAACCGGCATTACCGCCGCTGGCACCTGCGGTCTGTAATGCGGTCTTTAACGCCTGTGGTCAGCGCATACGATCTCTTCCCATCAGCAAGGAAGGCTTTACGATTGTCTAAAGAGAGTGCGACGTACCAGAGATACAACAATCTGGTACGAGAACGCTTTGGAGCTTGGTGATGCTTGAGTCCTTTTGGGGGGTCATCTTGGTCATCGTGCTCATCGTCTGGAGTCGGAATCTCGGGAAAAGCAGAAAGGCGCTCGAGAAAAAAATGGAGTCCTGGAGCATTGAAAAGCTCCGGGCCTATGCTGACGAAGACGACAAAAAGCGCTCAAAGCACAACCGCGAAATGGCCCGAAGCATCGCCACCCGCAAGGCGTTCGAGCAATCACTCTAATCAGCTAAAATGCAGTAGCGACGAGGTGGTGCCCCACCGAAGGTAGGGCTTTGCTTAGGACACTAGCGCGTTAAGGCGGCAACGGACGGACTCGACTCGGAGTCCGTGCGAAGGTCAGCGTTCATCACTGGAAGCGTTCGAATACGCTTGCCCGTAGCGTCAAAAATCGCATTGGCAAGAGCGGGCGCAACACCCGGAGTGCCAGGCTCACCCGCCCCACCGATGTCAGCCCCGCTGTTGATAATATGCGTTTCGATAACGGGCGCGTCATGCATACGAATCGTGTCGTAGTTCGCAAAACTGCTTTGCGCTACGGCGCCCTTTTCAATCGTAATATCGCCATACATGGCCGCACTCAAACCATAGATAATGCCCGACTCGATCTGCGCTTTCATACCGTCTGGTGAAACGGCGTAGCCCGCATCAATAACCGCGACGACGCGATCGACCCAAATCTTTCCACCCGATACGGTAACCTCAACGACCTGCCCGACAATCGAACCGAATGACTCTTGAAGCGAAATACCCCTGCCGCGGCCAGCTTCCATGGGCACAGACCAACTCGCCTCGGCGGCAACACGGTTCAGAACCGCCAGCATTCTTGGCTTATCTTTCAGGAGGGTCTGGCGGTACTCATACGGATCTCGAGCACCCGCATGTGCCGCCTCATCAATAAATGACTCGGTAAAGAAGCCATGTTGCGAATGATCGACACTTCTCCATGCGCCAAAAGGCACGTGCGTTGGACTCGCCACGTGACCGATGTCTTGCGCCGCGACTGCATACGGAATCAACGGCGCCTCGATCGGCTCGTGCTTATCAACGTACGTGTTATGCCAAGCGATCAAATTCCCCTGAGCGTCCAGTCCCGCCTTGAAACGGCTGTGAACCGCAGGGCGATAAAAATCTTGCCGTATATCCTCTGCACGCGAGTAAACCAACTGAACGGGCTTTCCCACCGCCCGAGCAATGAGTGCTGCTTGCAGCGCATAGTCCGCGTTACTTTTGCGTCCAAAACCACCGCCTAAAAAGTGGTTGTGTAACGTTACCTTGTCAAAGTCCAGGCCCAGCTGGGCAGCAATGTGCTGTCGAAAGCCCAGTGGGTTCTGGCAACCGACCCAAATTTCCGCCCGATCCGCCGATACCTCCGCCGTCGCATTAGGTGGCTCCATGGTGGTGTGCGCTAAATAAGGGACCCGATAATCAGCAGAAAGAATCGTTTCGGCTTTGTCGAACGCGGTTGCTGCATCGCCGATAACAACGTCATTTTTTCGATCAGTCGACGCGGAAATATCACGTTCAAACTGCTGAAAAATGGCCTCACTTGAAATCGATTCATTACCTTGAGTGTTCCACTCAATCGTCAGCGCGCTTAACGCCCTTTCTGCCTTCCAGTAGCTGTCAGCGACCACCGCGACAGAGTCGCCGGCAGAGTATGCGCCGATCATCCCCTCAGCACTCAGCGTCGGGAGTTGAACGACGTCGATAACACCACTCATTGCTCTGGCCGCTCGCTCATCCACCCGTTTCAGTGTGCCGCCAAAAACCGGCGTCCGCTTTATCGCGGCATAGACCATGTTGGGGCGCTTAACATCCATAGCGAAGAGGGCTGACCCATCGACTTTGGCGGGTATGTCGTGACGCGGCTTGCTTTGCCCCATCACGCTGTATTCACTCATCTTTTTGAGTTGAGGCGTTGACGAAGGTGTTTCCTTCGCCGCAGCGGCCGCAAACTCAGCGTAAGGTGCGGAACGGCCGCTACCGTCGTGGAAGAGCGTACTTTTTGCCGTTCGAATCTCCTCAACCGAAACCGCCCACGTCTTCGCCGCAGCACGTTTCAACATTTCGCGCACGGCGGCGCCTGCGACACGAACACCGTACTGTCCAGTGGCACGAATACTGGTGCTTCCACCCGTGATCTGCATACCCAACGACTCAGAGAGCTTCAGCATCAGACCGTCAACTGTCGGCACAACAGCGCCCGGAAAATCAATGCCTTTGAAAAGATAGCCTCGACCAAAGGTATAGTTGGCGTATTCAGCCTCAGCAGGGGCCTCTTCAAAGCCCATCAAATCCCAGTCAGCATCGAGCTCTTCCGCGAGCATTTGTGCAAGAGCAGTCAATGCGCCTTGCCCCATTTCCGCGTGCGGCAAAATAGCCGTCGCGCGGTTATTAGCATCTATTTTGACGTAGAGGTGAAGTAGGTTTTCACCCTCACCCGCCACCAAATGACCTGCCGTCTCTGTTGGATTTCCAGGCCGAACCGCAATCCCAACCACGAGCCCTGTACCACCGACGACACCGGCTGAAAGTACGGCTCTTCGTGTCCATTTACCCATTTTGAGAACCCTCCATAGCGTCGTAGAAGGAGGCGCCGGCGACTTGTTTGATCGCTGATCGAATACGCCCGTACATACCGCAACGGCAAATATTGCCGCGCATGGCTGAGTCAATATCAGCGTCAGTTGGATTTGGGTTAACCGCCAACAAGGCGGCAGCCGACATCAGTTGTCCAGACTGACAGTAGCCGCACTGAGGCGCTTGCTGATCAATCCAGGCTTGCTGCAAAGCATGGAGCGAACCGTCAGCACTCTTAAGACCTTCAATCGTAGTGACAATTGCGCCCTCTAATGAGGCGATCGGTGTTGTGCATGAGCGCTGCGCGCGTCCATCGACATGGATGGTGCAGGCGCCACACTGCGCCATACCACAGCCAAACTTAGTCCCTGTGAGATCAAGTTGCTCGCGAATGACCCAAAGTGCTGGCGTTTCGGGATCTGTGTCGACAGACCGGACCTCGCCGTTAAGCGTAAACGTTGTCATAAAAGCTTTCCCTGCTCATTATTATCAGCCGCTTGAGCCGCGTTGTTCGGTACGAAGGCACCTGATGCGA
>JAQXEB010000315.1 GCA_029251065.1 Luminiphilus sp. | reverse complement strand
ATACTTCTGTTTCCCGCTTCCGCCGCGTACATACGCTCGTTGTAGCCACCAAATAGGATCAGCGGACCGGTTTCGTAGATCGCGGCTCTCACTTCCTGATTGTCAGGCTTGACGCCTGCTTTACGCGAAAAGTGAAATGCGCAAGGTAGACCAAGGTCTTCTTCAAGGAAGTGCCTGAGGCCACGGGTATACGTTTCGGTGGCGACAACGCCAAAACTCGCTGTTGCGAAGAAATCTTGAGTGACCGAGCGCCAAAGGTCCCAAACGGGCTTCAGTGTGGTCATTTTTTCTTGTGCAATAAAGGGCTCGGGATCGATCTCCAAGAGCTCTCCGAGCATTCGCAAGAATTTGGTGGTGCTGTCGAGACCAATCGGCGCTTGTAAGTAGGGTTTATCGAGCGTTTCACAGAGCTTCCGACCAAACTCACGATACATGCAAATGTTGACTGCCGCGTCGTCGAGCTTGGGAATGTCGTTAAGATGGCAGCCAAGCGGGAAGACGAGATTGACCTCGACACCGATTCCGGCGAGAAGTCGCTGAATCTCCGCGAGGTCGGACCATGTGTTGAAGTAACCGTAGGCGGGGCCAATAATATTGACCTTTTTTGTGGGCGCTTCTTCGGTTTTCTTCTTAGCTTTTTTCTTCTTGGTCGCACCATATTGCTCCCAAAGCCAGACGAGGGCTCGATCGGCACTTTGCCACTGATCTTCGTCAATAGTTCGGGGTAAAAAACGTTTAATATTGGTGTCCGCGGGTGTCACCCCACCGCCGATCATCTCTGCGATCGAGCCGGTGACCACAACGGAAGGCTTTTTGGGGTCTAAGGTCTGGTGTGCGCGACGAAGCGCGCCCTCAGTGCCGTGTTGCCCGAGTTCTTCCTCAGCAAGCCCCGTCACTACAATGGGTAACTCGTGCGGTGGCAACCCATCGGTATAGTGTAAAACAGAGGTCACTGGAAGGTTTTCGCAGCCCACAGGACCGTCGATAATGACTTGCAGGCCCTTTACTGCTGTGAAAACGTAGACAGAGCCCCAGTAGCCGCCAGCGCGATCGTGATCGAGTACAAGCATTAGCACGCACCCCCGACGCCCGTTCTGGCGATGATTTCGGGTGTCCAAACACCACTGGTGGGTCCGTTCCCGACGCCCTCAAAAAACTCTTCCATCGCGAGCATGCGCGGTTGGTTGGCAAGGGCGGAGTTAATGACCTGAGCCACCGAACCGGCCCCTGCAGCACCCATGAGTGGACGCGCGGAGATTAAGTTAGTGAAGTACAAGCTGGGAATGGCGAGCTCTTTCGCTTTTTGAACCACGGGGGTTGTGCCGATAACCAGATCGGGCTTGAACACCTCCATCGCAATCAGGTCGTCTTCAAGTGACGCGCGGAACTTAACGGATACGCCGCGTGCTTCTAGCCACTCGGCATCGAGAGCGGAGAACTCTGTTTTCGGACAGGCCGATCCGACATAGGCCACGTCCGCACCGCTTTCGATCAGGAGTCGTGCAACCAACAGCTCTGAACCTTCATAGCCCGACAGTGTGATCTTGGCGTCGATCGGGTTGTTGTCGAGTGCCGCACGAATGGCGCTCTTTTGGGTGCTGATGGCCGCATCAATTGATGCGCGATCCGTACCGAGTAACTCGCCCATGGCCTCAAGCCATGCGGCGGTGCCCTCGACACCTACGGGTGCCGAGCCGATGAGCGGCCGCCCGGCGGCTCGGAATTGACGGGCTGTCGCGGTATAAAATGGGTGAATCATGGCAGCAGCTTGGCAGTCTAGCGCAGCATAAAGCTCTCGCCACTCGCGCGTGGGGACCACGGGGCCTGCAGCGGCTCCTAAAGCGTCTAAAAGTCGGTCAATAGTGATGGCGTCAACAGGGAACATTTCGCCCACCAGCGCCACTGTCGCTTTCGTTTGCTCGGGGTCGCTTTGGGTGGGGCGCGCAACGGGGCCGGCTTTAATCTCTTCACTTGCGTATTCGAGCATGGCACCAGCGAGCACGTCTTTCGCTTCCGCATGCGTCGGTACGCCAAATCCAGGCACATCAATACCCACAATACGAACACCATTGATTTCTTTGGGTAGCAGTTCTAGTGGAACGCCAGAGGCCGTCGGGACACAGAGGTTAATAATGACAACGGCATCATTTTTCTCCGGATCGGCGAGGTCATGAACAGCCTCTCGAATGTCTTCAAAAAGTTTTCCTGTGACGAGAGACTCAGAGTCAAACGGCACATAGCCGACCGTGCGTTTCGCGCCATAGAAGTGCGAGGTAAAGGTCAGTCCATAAACACAGCACGCCGAACCGGATAGTACGGTCGCAGTGCGACGCATTCGGAGGCCCACACGCAAAGACCCAAACGCAGGGCACATGCTCTGTGGTTGGTCGTGCGGACCTTTTGGGTAGTCTTCGGCAAATTGAGCCATCAGCTCCGTTTTGCCCGAGGCACTGGCGGCTGCAGCAAGCTTTTCAGCGCCAGCGTGGCAACCCAGGTCCTGAGTCTCGATAATGTCAGCCTCAGATGCTGTCATAAACGACCTCAAGGCTTGGTTTGTTGAGCGTCTCTGCGCTGCACAGGTCCGAGAGAGTTGCGGGTTGTAGGACGACGTCGCGGCCCACAGTATCCGAATCAAATAACCCCAGTAATTCGTCTTGCGTCATTGGCATAGGGCGATGTGGCGAGGATTCGCCCGCATTTTTCGCAAGGTCAGCAAAGAGCGAGCCCCATTCGCCGTCAGGATGTCCGATAATTTCGTAGCTTGCGCTCTTGCGCCGAATGTCTTCGTTGGCGGGTATGGCGGCAAGTTCAGGAATACCGACTGCCTTACAGAATGCCTGTGCTTGGCCTTCGCCATCGTCTTTGTTGATGACCATGCCGGCAACGCCAACATTGCCACCGAGTTTTCTAAAGTATTCGACGGCGGAGCAAACGTTATTTGCCACGTAAAGCGACTGTAGGTCGTTTGACGCCACGACGATCACTTTTTGGCACATGTCGCGTGCAATTGGGAGGCCAAAGCCGCCACAAACCACATCGCCTAAGAAATCAAGAAGGACGTAGTCGAAATCCCAGTCGTGGAAGCCCAGCTTTTCGAGTGTTTCGAACCCATGAATGATACCGCGGCCACCGCAGCCTCTGCCCACTTCCGGACCGCCAAGCTCCATGGCGTAAACACCGTCTCGCTTAAAGCAAACGTCTTCAACGCGACACTCTTCCCCAGCGGCTTTTTTAGCCGAAGCTGTCTCGATGATGGTGGGGCAGGCTTTACCGCCAAATAGCAGCGACGTGGTGTCACTTTTGGGGTCACAGCCGATCAGTAGTACCTTTTTGCCCTGCTGAGCCATCATGTAGCTCAAGTTAGCGAGGGTGAAGCTTTTTCCAATGCCCCCCTTGCCATAAATTGCGATGATCTGTGTCCCCTCAGCATTGTCTGCCGATGTTGCGAGAAGATCTGCCCGTTCTCCGCTCGCTTCTAAGCCAGGATCATATTCTGTTGCAGTCGTGCTCATATCGATCTCCAGTCGATGACCATTTTTAGGCAGCTGCTATCGTTGAACGCTCGGTCATACGCCTGTGCGGCGTGAGTGACCGGGAGTACATCTGTTATCAACTGGGAAAAATCTAACGTGCCGTCAGATGCCAGTCGTGCTGCTTCTTTGAGGTCTTGTGGTTGCCATTCTGCACTCACTAAGAGATTGATTTCCCTAATAAATGCAGGTGGAAAGTCGAAGGTCACTGCGGATGAGTAAAATCCTCCCAGGACCGCTGTTGCGCCGGGTTTACAGCGTGCAATCATTTGATTCAGTGCGTCAGCGCTGCCGCTCACGTCGCAGACAACGCCGTAGTCGTATCGGGGGTCTTGGTCTGCGTCGTAGACGGTGTAATCGAGCTTGCTAGGTCGTCGCGCTGGGTCGCGCTCCCAGACCGTAGGCGAGACACCATGGATAATTCGTGTCAATCGAGCGAGGAGTTGGCCGAGAACACCATGGCCGACGATGAGCTCTGGCGGGCCTACCGATTCACATCGCCGAAGGGCATGCAGTGCCGTCGCGGCAAGTGCCAGCAACACACCGTCACTAGCAAGCTTCTCTGGCAACGCGATTAATTTATCTTCGCGACAAACGAGATGTTGCGCACTACCTCCGAAGAGGTTCTTTGCATCAGTAAAACCGACACTTCCCGGAGCAAAGACGGTGGTTCCGGGCGTCAGCTTCGATCCTTTGGGGGATTCTAGTATTTTGCCGACCGTTTCGTACCCAGGTATGAGCGGGTAACCCAGTCCGGGGAAGGGAGGCATCTGGCCTGTGAGCATGAGCCGTTCAGTGCCCGTGCTGATCCCTGACCATTGTGACTCGACAAGACATTCGCTTGCGCTGGGCGCACGTAAAGAGGCGGCTCGGAGCTCTAAGGTTCCGGGCTTTTCAAAAATAACCGCTGTTGTCTTTTTATAAGTCACGGTTTTGTGGCCTCTTTGTCTAGCGAAGTGCGTGCTAGGCCTGTCTAAAAGTATTTATTCTTATCTGTCAGTTTAATGGTACACATCGATGTGTCAATAAAAAATGACATTTGGTTTTTTGGCAGTCACAACGCGAACTAAAGCTGGAATGTGAGTGCGTTTTTCTTTTATCGACCCGAAGCCTGCGCGTTCAAGCGCGGCTTGCAGTTCATGTTTGGTTCGCGGACGTCCGCTGCCCATAGCCCAGAGGTAAAAGCCAAAGTAGGTATGACCGATGGGTTCGGCGCCGCGACTATCTGCCATAGGTTCGGCAATAATGAGTTCGCCGCCGCCTGGCAGGGCCTCAAAGCACCGTGCAAGTAAGTTATCGACTGGGTCATCATCATGATCGTGCAGGATGCGGACGAGACTGATCGTGTTAAATGTCTTTGGAATAGGGTCCTCAAACATATTTCCCGAAATCACCTGTGTGGTGCCGCGATATCGTGGCGCGATCGACGCGATGACCTGTGGGAGGTCGAACACGGCGGTTTTGATCTTCGGAAAACGCTCTGCTGCGAGTCGAGCGAACGTCCCGGTGCCGCCACCGATGTCCAGTAAACGCTGTTGAGGCTTTAACTTGATCGCGTCCAATATGTGATTGGCAATCAGATGCTGCGAGTCTGCCATGAGCTCGCTGTAGCGTGCCGTCGCAGCCGGATCACTGTGATTGCCGTCGACGTAAGGCCAATAACCTCGTAGTGCCGCGTTATCGCGTGAGCGTAAGAGTCCGGCCGGATCGGCCATATCACGATAAAGCAAATCGTGATGCCGCAGCATGCTTTGAACGCCAGGGTTCCCGTGTATGGAGGCGCCTAACTCGCCGAGAGTCCAGCTGTCGGAGTTCACGGCTTGCAGGAGGTCAATTGCTGTCGCCGCCTTAATTAACGTGGCCGCTGCGTCGCGTTCAAGCTCGCAACAGTTTGCGATTTCGTCGAGTGTTGCAATGCGATCTTTTAGGCATTCCAGTAG
>JAQXEB010000314.1 GCA_029251065.1 Luminiphilus sp. | reverse complement strand
AGTCTTTGACCGGCGGCGTACGAGGGACTCAAGAGGGAATCCAAGAGCAAGAGAGAGTCGTTAAACAGTGCCTTCGTGGGCGAGGCTACCGGGTACTCAACTAGACTCAGCGTTCAGCGCGAAGACCGGCGGTCTCGCGCTGCCACTCTGGGCTTACTCGTAACTCTCCGTCAAAGACTGATAGATCGCAATCTTGACATCTGCACGAAACGGCCAGGGGCTTTGCATCAACTGAATCATGCTCACAACCACCAGTTCTTCAACCGGATCGACCCAGAAAATGGTGCCAGCCGCACCGCCCCAGTTGTACTCGCCGTCGCTACCCAACACACCAATGGCGGCAGAGTCAGTGACCACCCCAAGGCCTAAGCCAAAGCCAAATCCGGGACGACCAATATCGGGCGTTGGCGTCTGCCCCCAAGCCGCATGCATCGACTCTTCAGAGAGGTGATTCCTCGTCATAAACTTAACTGTTTTCGGTCCCAGAAT
Source organism: Luminiphilus sp. (assembly GCA_029251065.1). Classification (GTDB taxonomy): domain Bacteria; phylum Pseudomonadota; class Gammaproteobacteria; order Pseudomonadales; family Halieaceae; genus Luminiphilus. The sequence goes on along the minus strand of JAQXEB010000314.1, from coordinate 5,379 downwards.
ACGAACCCCATCCAGCTCACCCCCACGCCGCAACATTTCGGCGAACCGTGCATAATCCATTGCTGTCGAGACAAGACCTGCGCCGCCTGCGAAAAGAGTGACATCAAAGTAGTCTGAGAGTGCGACCCCCTTCCGGTACCCGTAGGGCGCTGGTGCATAATCTGAGTTAACCAAAGCCCCAGTTTCTGGGTTTATGAAATGATTCTGGGCGAACCGATCTCTCTTGCTCTCGGGCACCTCGAAGAAGGTATCGTTCATTTCAAGCGGTGCCAGAATGTGCTCTTGGATGTATTGATCAAGCCGCTGACCCGAAATACGCTCAACGATCAACCCCGTCACGTCCACCGCTACCGAGTAGTGGTAACGCGCCCCCGGCTGAGATCTGAGCGGCAGCTTCGCCAGCTTTTCGACAAATTCATCAAGGTCAGTTGCTGAAGAAAGATCTGCCTGAACGTACATCTGATCGACCAGATCGACGCGCGCATTAAATCCATAGGACATGCCGGCCGTGTGCATGAGTAACTGATGCATTGTCATGACCTGCGTCACTGGCTCGAACTGACCGTCGTCATTAAGTACTTTGAGATCTTTGAGCTCAGGTACAAACTTGGTAACCGGGTCTGAGAGCTGAAATTTTCCCTGCTCGTACAACTGCATCGCCGCGACAGACGTCACAGGCTTGGTCATTGAATAGATTCGAAACAAGTCATCGACTTCCATAGCCGCTTCATTGTCCGAACCGCGCTGACCCGTCGCTTCGTAGTGAACGACCTTACCGTTACGCAAGACGAGGTTAACGATTCCTGATACGCGACCTTCTTGAACGTATTTTTCAGATAACGCGGACAGTCGCTCAAGCCGCTCACTGGACAAACCCTCTGTCTCAGGAGACGAGGCCGAGAAACCCTCAGACAAGGCAGACGGTGACAGGAGCATGGCCATGGCCAGCGCAATACGGTGAAGATACTTCTTATACATTTTTTATGTGCTCTTTTTTATTTGAAATTATAGATCGTGAGTGCCGCGCAGGCCGGTGGTGGCGTGCCAACATAGCACAAGTCTGGCTTTGTTTAAGCACGCCGAAAACGCGGTCACGAAGACAGACGGTATGCTTGCGACGTCGGTAGCTCCACTGGATTCTCAGCAATGCTCGAACAGCGAATTCGATGGCATATAAACGTGGCGCGGCTTCGCATCAATGTATTGGCAGAAACTCACCAAAGCGGAAGATAGCGCCGGAATTCGTGTGATGGCTCGCGCAAGAGACAGCCTTTAACAACCCATTAATAACTGATCCCCACGGCCCGATAAAGGAACGATCGTTCTCTCAAAGAGGCGACTAGAAATTCAGCAACCTCCCTACGTGAAATTTTCAGTGTCAATCCTCGTTGCTCAGGCGAAATATCGATCTTTAAGGTACCCTTTGGCGCCTCATTGGTGAACGCACTGGGTCGAACGATGGTCCAGTCCAGACCACTCGCTTTGACGAGTTGCTCTTGGCGCTCGTGGTCCTCAAAGACCGGTCTTAACAGCACCCCGAACATTATTCTCTTCCAGAAGAAATTGAGATTATTCCAACTGTCACCAGCACCCAACGTTGTTTGGCAAACCAGGCGTTTTAGGCCGTAGCGCTGCATTGCGTCGATAATTTGCTGGGTACCCTCCGATCGGACACGACCGCTACGGCTGCTACCGGAGCCGAGGGTAATGATCACCGCCTCGCTGTCCTCGATGGCTAAACAGACGTCTGCGGCGTTGGTAACGTCGCCCGCCGCGCGCGTCAAATTCGGATGCTCGAGGTTTAATGCATCAAGGTTTCTAGAAAACGCAGTCACTGAGTGGCCATCCTCAAGGAGCTTTAAGACAGTCAGGGCGCCAATGCTGCCGGTTGCCCCAAAGACAATAATGTTCAAAGAAACTCCTAGTCTTTTCACCGAAACTTGACACTGCGTCAAGTTGACTCCAGCAACGCTAGTGGTAGATTGACATCATGTCAAGTGACGTCTCAACAACTCGAGAGCGAATCCTCCAAAGCACTTGGTCCGCACTGCTGGACGGATCGACGCCACGGGTTCGTATGAGTGATATCGCGAGTTCGGCAGGCATCAGTAGACAGGCGCTCTACCTCCATTTCGCGAACCGAACCGAACTGCTTATAGAGACCACGCACTATATCGACAGGGTAAAAGATATTGATCGACGCCTCGCACGCAGTCGAAGTGCTTCAAGCGGCTTAGAACGCCTCGAGGCTTACATTGATGCTTGGGGGAACTACATTCCCGAAATTTACGGTGTTGCGAATGGATTAATGATGATGAGCGTGACTGACGACGACGCTCGTCTAGCCTGGAATGGCCGGTTAGCGGCTATGCGCGAAGGCTGTGACGCGATCGTAGCAACACTCTCTCGCGAAGGCCGACTGAGCCACCGTTTCACTCCACTAGAAGCGACCGATCTGCTTTGCGCACATTTATCGGTCGAAACGTGGCGGTATTTACGTGATAGGTGTGGCTGGAATCAGACTCGGTATGTTGAAGTGATGCAACAAACGCTAAAAACGACGCTGCTTGAGTAGCGAGTGGCAGCATCTAGGACGCATGCTTTTGTTAGAGAAAGCATTGCCGCATTCCAGCTTGCGTCACGAACACATAGTTCGGCCAATGGGTTGCGTGCAAAGATGGTCCCCGGGGCCGGACTTGAACCGGCACGCTCGCAATGAGCGGGGGATTTTAAGTCCCCTGTGTCTACCAATTTCACCACCCGGGGGCGAATTTGAGCGCGCGATAATAGCACGTCAACTGACAGACGCACGCCAAACCAACAGTGTTAAGGTAGACTTTTATAAAAATAATCAATGAGGGGCAGAGTCAGTGTCATCGCAACGCGGCGAGTTTGGTTCACGATTCGGATTTATCATGGCTGCAGCAGGGTCTGCGGTCGGGCTAGGCAATATTTGGGGATTCCCGACGCAGGCGGCGAGTAATGGCGGTGCAGCGTTCGTCGTAGTCTATTTGTTGCTGGCATTTTTACTCGCCTACCCTGTCCTCATGGCAGAACTTACTTTGGGTCGCCATGCACACGGGAATATGATTACCGCGCTCGCAAAAGTATCGAGAAATGGGACTCAGCGAGGGCTCGGAACCCTGGTCGGTATTGTGGGTATTTTTACGGCGAGCCTCATACTCAGTTTTTATGCCATCGTCTCTGGCTGGATGATTGGTTTTGGGCTGGCTTACCCACTTAACGCCTTGGGTGCTACAGATGCATCAACGTGGCTTTCTGAGTTTAGTTTTAATCGTAACTTACTGTTAATGCTGATCTTTATGGTCCTTACCATGACCGTTGTGGCCGGGGGCGTCGAAAAAGGGATTGAACGCTGGTCGAAACGGCTAATGCCCGCCCTGATCGTCACCTTGATCGCCTTATCGTTATACGTGCTGACGCTTGACGGTGCGGCAGAGGGGTTAGCGGTCTATCTCGTCCCTGATCTATCGAAAATTTGGTCGACAGACTTAATATTTAACGCCATGGGAGCCGCATTCTTTTCTCTGTCGCTAGGCGTCGGAACAATGCTCATTTACGGGTCTTATATTTCTGACGAAGAGCACCTACCAACCCTAGGCGCGCAGGTTGCATTGGTCGATGTGGGTATCGCTGTTTTGGCTGGATTCTTGATCCTGCCGGCAATGTACGTTGCGGCTGACCGAGGCGTGATGATTTTTAATGAAGCAGGCGGGCTACTCTCCGAGGACACCTTAATCTTTGTTGTCTTACCTGCGCTCTTTGACTCAATGAACCAGACGGGCACAGTGCTTGCCCTCGCCTTCTTTGGACTGATGAGCATCGCAGCACTCACCTCCTCTATCTCAATGCTGGAGGTTCCCGTGTCCTTTTTAGTTGAGCGGTTCCAATGGGGGCGTCTTCAGGCCGCTTTGGTCGCGACGATTATCATCAGCGCCATGAGCGCGGCGATTGTGGCTAATTTTGACGTCTTATTCGGGCTCGTCATCACAGTCAGTACGCGCTACTCCCAACCGCTACTCGGTCTCGCCCTCTGCCTCTACGCAGGATGGGTGTGGCGTCGCGACTTGCTGCTTAAAGAACTGGCAAAGAACGAGTCTATGATTGAGCCGACGATCTTTATGAAATGGTGGCCCTGGTACGTCCGTTTCGTCTGCCCCACGATCGTTGTGGTCATACTGGTCCGTACCATCGCCTAAGTCGTGCTTAGTGAGGGGTCCGCATAATCTTAGAAAGCTCCTCTCCACGACCCTCCAAGGCCGCTTGTAGCGCCTTTTCCATGAGGTAACGCGCCTGCGCCGTGTACGCGTAAATGCAGGAGTGCACCGCGGCCTCGTGCCAGTTCTCTACACTACAGGCTGTTGAGTAATTCTCGAACTCGCTGAGGGTTTTGATCAGGTCCGTAATGTGCTTAGGACACTCACAGTCGAGCAAGCTTTTAAGCTTACTCGCGGCCATTAGCGTGCTGTTGTCGTAAATTCGGGGTTTCGCTTGCATGAGTTCGCCAAGGTTAATTTCACCTTGCTTAGCCTCATGATCGATCGCGACCCGACCGAGTTCAAACGCAAGTCGAGCCGACTCGGGCGGGTACTCCAGCGCCGTCATTCCGCGGCGTTCGATCTCCTCGATCCAGCGCTGATTACACAGTTGGTAAAGCACCAGGGTACGCTTGGCGCCTAACCGTGTGGCAAGCGTGTCCATTGCGTTGATGTTTGTCATGGAGACTGATGGACAGTGAACAACGAGCATGTCTGCCTGTTCATCCACATCGAGCGCATCAACCGCATTGGCGAGTGGCATTCGGGACAAAAACGCACTGATGCCCGACAAACAACCTTGGTGGCCGTCCAGCCACTGACAGAGTTCGGCACCAACAAATACGACGCGCGACTTTGGCGTGGGAATCGCTTTCGCCATCCGGCTGCCTCTGTTGCTGACGAGCAGTTCCAGTGTCTTACGATCAGACGACGCGATTTCGCCAATGCGGACGCCGTCGCCCACTAGCGCTGTAATGAGCTGAAGATGTTCAAGGTCCGATTGCGTAAAGAGTCGGCGACCCGAGGCCGACTTGTAGCTCGCACCCAATCCATACCGACGCTCCCACACCCTCAGGGTGTCCGGCTTCAATCCGGTCAGTCTTGCGACCGTGCCAATCCCGTATAAAGGTCTGGGCTCTAAAGAGTGTGGTGCCTGAGCAATTGCGTTCATGATTTACCTCATTTTTTTGTTCGGTAATTGTCGTGATTTACGGAGTGTTTTTGGCTTTAGATCAATCGATTTATTTTTTGTCCACAAATTGTTCAGGTAACAGCTGGACATTGTCCAGTTTTCGCTGTCCAGCTTCTTTAATGCCCCGTA
>JAQXEB010000313.1 GCA_029251065.1 Luminiphilus sp. | reverse complement strand
CGGAGTTGACCGTCTGAAATGGTGTCCTCAACGACCTTGGCGATGGGCAGTAGCTCCTCGCACAACGCCGTGGCGAGAAGGCCGTCGGGTGTCCGATCAAACAGACGTCCCTCGACGGCATCTTCCAGTAATTCCAGCTTTCTGTGAACGGTACTGTTACTGACTTTTAGCGCTGCCGCCGCAGATCGTGTAGACCCAAAGCGACTGCAGGCTAAAAGTACTTTAAGGTCGTCCCAGTTAAGCTGTTCCATCCATTGCCTCGGTTTAGAGTGCGTTGCCCTTACGGTCTGTCAGCACCAAGTTGTTACTCGCTTTGGAAGCATCGATCTTGCACAGCATGCGCTGACGCGACTCACCGGCGGGGACGACCGATAATTTAACGGTCATGGTGCCTGCAAATTTCTTGCTTCCCTTCATGACGATTCGAGTTTCGTCACCAAATTTTTCTTTCACCGCTGTCTTACAGTAGCTGTAGGCCTCGGTGACATTGCTGGAGGCGTGTGCGGTTCCCGACAACAATACTGCGAGTATGAACGTTGAAATTACGGTATTTAACTTAAACATGGTGTGTTACTCCTTGATGAATGTCGGCAAGGATACGAGCATTTTTCAGGCGTGGGCTGTAACGATTTAGCCTTGACCAAACTCAAAAATGGAACACCTAAATTGTCACTTTTTAGAGCTGCCATTTCTGGCGCACTCCAGCAGGAAAATGTACTGTGACTTCAGAATCACACTTTTGCGCCTGCACCCAGTGAGAGGCCGTGGGCATGGACTGCCCCATGAGAGAGCAGTCACCTAATAAAAAAGAGCGCATCGACTATGTCAGACATTACACTCGAAGAAATTTGCCGTTATCCCGTTAAATCGATGTTGGGCGAGTCTCTTACCGAGACCACCCTCTCCAAGCAGGGTATTCCAGGCGATCGGAGTTGGGCGACGCGAGACGAAAAGCGCGGGGGCATACGAGGTGCAAAAAAAATTCCGCAGCTCATGTTATTCAGTGCTCGAACGTCTCATGGCGGCGTGGCCGAGATTCAAGCGCCGGACGGGAGTTTGTGTCTCTCTAGCGACATCCACATTAATACGTGGTTGACAGAGAAATTAGAGCATCCGGTGTCATTATGGCCACTTTTACCGGCTGATAATCTAGAGCACTACCGCCGGGGTGCGCCCGATAGCGCAGATTTCGAGGAGGAACTGCGAACACTCTTTGGACGTCTCCCCGAAGAGCCACTGCCCGACCTCAGCGCGTTTAGTGAGGTGTTGGAATTTGAGTCGCCACCCGGAACTTACTTTGACGCGTTCCCGATTATGTTGGCGACTCGACAGTCACTGAATACGCTGTCAGCGCGTGCGCCGACTTCACGCTTCGATCCGAGACGTTTCAGGGCTAATTTCATAGTCAATGTGGTGGGATCAGACGCGGCGTATCCCGAGCAGGACTGGATTGGCCGCGAGCTTCACGTTGGTGACGCCGTTCTCAAAATAGTAGACACCTGCCCGCGCTGCTCTATGACGACCCATGCCACAGCAGATCTCCCGCGGGATACCGAGGTTATGCGTCACCTCGTCAAAGAGGCGGACGGTAATTTAGGGGTCTATGCGAAGGTGATCAAGCACGGGACAGTCAAAGCCGGTCAGTCGGTGACTGTCGTTTAATGAGGCGCTCTCAATACGATGATTCCACCGATTGAGAACCTTTCACTTGTGCTTTATGCGTTGACGGTATCGATGAACTGATCCCAAGGACCTGTGATCGCCAGCGTCGTGGTGGGGGCGTAAACATTGACAAAAAGTGTGGTCCCGTCGGGTGAAAAGCACGCGCCGGCGAATTCCGTTTGCAATCTGAGTCTGGCCAACGGATAGGCGTGTCCGTCAGGCGTGATGCCGCGCAGAAAGTTGTCGACCTTTTCCGTGTATTGATCCTCGCAGACAACGAGGTGTCCGTTTGGCGCGACGGTCAGATTGTCACCAAAGTTGAATTGGTTGACTGATACGCTCTCAAAAAACAGTTCAAGACGATCGTGTTCTCCGGTGCCACTCAAATGCAGACGTAAGATCTGACCCAGTCGGGCTGCTCCGCCGCTGGTAGAACAAATATAAGCTTCTCCCTGAGCCATATGAGCACCCTCACCTCGAGCAATGAGGCTCGCGCCTTTGGCTCGGGCACGGTGGCGCAAGTCGTCCTTTGGTGACTCAACATCGTCAAGATCCAACCAATTGACAGTGCGGATATCACCGGGTCTCAAGGATGCCGCTGACCAATTGCGAAGGTCTGGAGCTCCCACCACCTGCATCGCTTGCAAACGCCCCCCCATCGCTAACTGGCCCGGTTGTTTGGGTATAAACCGATAGAGCACACTGTCATCGCGGTCTTCCGTCAGATACACAAAGCCGGTATCAGGGTCCACACAAGCTGCTTCATGATTGAACCGTCCGAGCGCATAAAGTGGCTCAGGTGCCACCAACCCACTGGCATTGGCCGGTACCTCAAAGACCCACCCGTGATTTTTACTCAAGCCTTCACCGAACTCCTGGCCTGGCCCTGTCGTTGACTCCTCGCACGTGAGCCATGTATTCCAGGGTGTGGTGCCACCGGAACAGTTGCGGAGGGTGCCGCCAAGCGATCGAAATTGATCGGTGACCGTCAAGGTTTTTGCGTCCAAAATAACGTGTGTTGTACCGCCAGGGACGAACTCGCCATCTTTCGAACCAAAGCCCATCGTGAACGGACCGCCACTGTCGTCGGTTGCCACTAATTCGTGGTTACGCACGAGGGCCAGTTGCCCGTTACCCAAGTCAAAACACCCCATACCGTCTGCCTTGTTTGGTACTGTTGCACCGTCAGACATAGGATCACCCAAGCTGGAGATAACTCGGTAGACGAAGTTCTCTGGAAGATCGATTAGACCTTTGGGATCCGACTGGAGCTCACCGTAAGCACTGGGCGCCATAAAAAAGCGCTCCCCCGTGGGGCGAACAACACACCCACTTGCGGCTAAGGCTGCAAACGCGGATCCCGTGATTTTTAAAAAAGATCGCCTATTCATTGTCGTGGTGGTAACCCTCGGACCATGGTAAGAAACTCGAGCTTCGTCCCTGCGCGGCGATTCTCAGAAAGTAACTGATACTCCGGATCATCGAACCAGTTGCGCGCCTTTTCTTCAGAGGGGAATTGGAAAATGATCATTCGGCCTTGTCTCGGCGCACGCCCCTCAAAGGTCACAGGATCGTCATCGAAGGTGACGAATTGCCCATCGTATTTTTTCAATAGGCCGAAAAAACCCTTTTCATAGATGCGGTAGGTGTCAGCGTCGGTAACACGAAGGTTGACGATCATGTAAACCGGTAAGTCGTTCATAAACGGCCCTCTGTCTATGTTCTTTAAACGCGTGCGTGATTCGGTACTCAAGCGCCGGCATTTGGCGCGACTCGCCGCAGACCCAGTGAATAGTAACGCACTATCTGCACATGCCAAACGCCCGCCTGAAGACGCTGCTGGGTATTCTAAAGGGGTCTACACCCCTAATTCTCCT
>JAQXEB010000312.1 GCA_029251065.1 Luminiphilus sp. | reverse complement strand
GCAGTGAGACTTGTATTTAACGCGGACGCTGAAATGGCATTTTGAATCGAGGGGGTGCCCGGTAATGCAGTGAGCGTAAACGTACCCGCCCCCAAAGCAAGCGCGGCGCAAAAAAGGCGCTTTGGGATATTGGCTTCCTTGAGTAATTGCAGGCCCAGTGGGTAGACCGCAAAAATAACGACAAAGACCACCACGCCCCCGTAAGTGAGGGCGGCACAGGCAATAGTGGTAATAATAAGCGCGCGGTCGGCCCCCAGCTTCCTCACTAAAGCCAAGGCAATACTCGCCGCGGCACCGCTGTCGCCCATGGCACGACCAAAAATAGCGCCTGCAGCGAACAGGAAGAAAAATTTGCCGGCAAATGTAAACGCGCCCAGTGGGCCAGTAGCAAAGCCATTCATCAGCGAATCGGCTAACGGCAGAGCGTTTGTAATAATGACAAAGAGCGAGCTTAGAATTGCCGCGAACATAATGTCGACGCCGCGTAAGGCCATCCAAATCAGCAGTGCAACACTGCCTGCGAGTCCCAGATACCCAATAGCTTCCATATTTGTTGCCTCCTCATCGCGTTGAGACGCTTCACTGGTGAGCACCCAGCGGCTCTTTGCTGTTCGTCACCGTTCGACGTTACACTATCGCACCGATCCTATCAGTGGGTGCTCGTTTGACAGTAAAACAGTCGGAGCAAACTCAAGCGAGTGTCATTGCGCGGCATCGCTACTTAGAGGTGTTGCACCAGTTCACAATGAGTCAAGCGTCTATGACTTCCGTGGATGATATTTGCTGGAACATCGCAAAGACCGCCATTGGTGACTTGGGTTTCGTTGACTGTGTGGTCTACCTCATTAGTGCAGATGGTGAGCAACTGATTCAACGCGCAACTCACGGTGATAAAAACCCGGTGGAACGGGAAATTTTGAACCCGATGTCCGTGCCTATTGGAGCGGGTATTGTTGGAACGGTTGCGAAGACCGGAACGCTTGAACTGATTAATGACACCCGAGCTGACGATCGTTATATTTTAGATGACAGTTTTCGTTGCTCAGAGCTGGCGGTTCCAATTCTTCATGAGGGACGCGTGGTTGGTGTTTTGGACTCAGAGCATCCTGATCCTCATTTCTTCTCGGACGAGGATGTAAAGCTGTTCACAACGATCGCAGCCCTAGCGTCAACGCGTCTTGACGCAGCGCTGGCGCTCGAGCGACTAAAGCGTCAGGCGTTGGAGTTGGACACAGCGCGACGCGCGGCAGAATCAGCATCGAAGGCGAAGAGCCGATTTATTGCCAGCGTTTCTCATGACATGAGGACACCGCTGACGGCCATTATGGGCTACGCACAGCTGCTCATGGATGATGTGGGTAGCGAACACCAGCGAAATGAGTGGCAACAGGCCATCATTTCAAATTCTGAATACATGACCGGTATGGTTGGGAACGTACTGGACATGGCTGCGATTGAGAGTGGTCGCTTATCCCTGAGTCTCGAGCCAATTGACATTATGGCGTGGCTGACTAACGTAATCTCACTGGTGGGAGATCGTGCATCTCGTAAGGGATTGGAGCTTGATGTTATCGCCGACAGTAATACGCCCAAGGTTTGGATTTCAGATCGCTCGAAGTTAAATGAAATCGTTATGAACCTGCTGACTAACGCCATTAAATACACCTCAAAAGGACGCGTAACACTGAGCATTGCACAAGCAGTCGATAAGACAGCGCCACTGTTTGTTTTACGGGTCACCGACACAGGAATAGGTATTGCGAAAGACGTGTTGGATCAAGTGTATGAGCCTTTCACGCGTCTTCACGACGAGATACAGTTTGCCAATATAGAGGGTACAGGCTTAGGCTTGAGTGTTGTTAAGACGTTTGTCGATGCACTGCAGGGCCAGATAACACTGACCTCGACGCTGGGCGTTGGAACCACGGTGGAAGTGCAAATTCCGATGATCGCGGAAGACCTTGCCGCCGTGGCACCCGCCCTATTGCGCGCACCTCACATTGATATGGCGCCAGGGGCGACGGACTTGACACCTGTAGCGGTCCTATCAGGTGCGACGATCGTTGTGTGCGAGGACAGCGATACGGTGGCAAGCCTTATAAAAATTGTATTGGAGCGGGAGGGTGCGACCGTACACACGGCCACCAATGGCCAGGAGGGGGTGGCCCTCATAGAATCTGCACCGGCGGCGATTGACCTAGTGGTGACCGACATTCAAATGCCGGTTATGAATGGTCATGAAGTCAGCCGTCACCTCCGCAAAACAGGATGGCGCGGGCCCATTGTGGCACTAACGGCATTTGCTGCGGTGGTGGACGAGCGACGCTGCCTGGAGGCGGGCTGCACGGCCTACTTAACAAAGCCCATAGACGTCAAAGTATTTCCTAAAACGATCGCGCGATACCTCACGAAAAAAAGGGATCACTCGGTGTAGGCGGCGCCCATTGCTGAAAGAGGTTCAACCATCGCAGCCTTCGCTTCGGCCTCGGGACTGGAAGCCGTGCCAATCAATG
>JAQXEB010000311.1 GCA_029251065.1 Luminiphilus sp. | reverse complement strand
ATAGGTGTTCACGAAATGGGTTCTTGAAACGACGGTTGATGGACGCCGATGCGTTGATCATCCGTGTGATGGTGTTCCTAATGGTTACTTCAACTTGGCTGGCCATGTATGTCGACTTTTATCGGTATTCCTGCATCCAATAAACACCAACTTCATGTCTCCTCGCAAGTTACAGCGCTCAAAAGCGGCTAATTGATGTGCGCACCTTAGAAATAGTGGCCTATCCATTGTCCAATGGGGCTGTCGGATGCAATGCGGACCGTAATCGCACTGCCGTTGTTACAGCGCACCTCGCCACGTGTCGAAAACCATGACTCCTCAAGCACATAAGCGCATTTACTGGACTGTTCGGGCGCGTAAATGGGAATCTCCACAGTGTGAATCGTTAGACCACTGCCGCTTGCACCACTTTTTCCCATTTGGATGAGTGCCACCACGTCGTTACCCACGAGCGGGTGCCGATAGCCCTCGCGAACCGCGGTCATTACGCTTTTATTAACGCCGATGCTCTGGTTGAGGTGGCTGGGTGTGCCGTCCCAGGTGTCGTTAATTGGTGACCAGCCCAACGATGTGAGACATCGCTGCCCGTCTCGGGACTCTCGTCGGCCTTGGTGCGTCGTCGCGGCGACTGTTTTCCAAAAGCCGACTTGCGAGCCACTCAGACCGGTCGTGAAACTGTGCGGACTGGGACTGTTGGTTGCAACGGCTGCATGACCCTCGACGCTGACGTTGGGCGCACCGTTAATGTGACGGACGCCCTGAAACGAAAATTGAATATCGGGAACGGGGGTCCACTGGTCGGCGGCCTGAACGCAAAAGGCGTTCTCTTGCTCGAAGAGTGTGTGTTGCAGGTGAATAGGCAGGCTTGGATTGAACCAGCGGTCACTGCCAAGGGTGTGCGTGACCTGAGTGCAGCTCGTACAGATGGCGAGTACGCACAGGGCCAAAAATGTACGGGGAAACATAAACAACCGCTCTCAAGATTTATCCACTTTTGGGAATTAGCGACCAAAACGGTCAAACGCTTAGTGGCATTTCGTGAATTTGGCGCCTACGCCTGCGCGCGGGTGGTTAAAATCGACTAACCGCTGAGTTCATCACGGGCTGTCGCAAAGGCGGTCACGGCTTGGTCAAGATCGGCAATGGAGTGTCCGGCGGATATTTGAACACGAATTCGTGCCTTGCCTTTAGGAACCACTGGGTAGAAGAATCCGACGGCAAACACATTGAGCTCCAGCAGACGCTCGGACATTTTTTGAGCAAGCACGGCGTCACCCAACATGACCGGTACGATCGGGTGGTCCCCCTCGGGCACCGCAAAGCCGTTTGCTTGCATTTGTCGTCGAAAGTAATGGGTATTTTCTTCGAGTTGGTCGCGAAGCGATGTTGAGCCTTCCAGCATGTCTAAGACTTGAAGCGACGCGGCACAAATAGAAGGCGCGAGCGTGTTTGAGAATAAATAAGGACGCGATCGTTGCCTTAAAATATCCACAATTTCCTGCCGTGCTGAGGTAAAACCGCCGGAGCCGCCGCCTAAGGCCTTACCAAACGTACCGGTAATAATATCGACGCGATCCATGACACCGCTGTACTCGTGGACACCGCGGCCCGTTGCGCCCATGAAACCTGTTGCGTGGCAGTCGTCGTGGTGAACCATGGCATCGTATTGGTCCGCCAGATCGCAAATCTTGTCGAGTTGCGCAATGGTGCCGTCCATGGAGAACACACCGTCTGTGGTGATCAGAATTCGCCGCGCACCGCGTTCCTTCGCCGCGATTAATTGAGCTTTCAGATCGGCCATGTCGTTGTTGCGGTAGCGGTAACGCGCGGCCTTGCAGAGCCGCACACCGTCGATGATCGATGCGTGGTTGAGCTCATCGGAGATCACGGCGTCCTCTGGCCCTAAAATGGTTTCGAACAGGCCTGTATTTGCATCGAAACAGGCGGCGTAAAGAATGGTGTCTTCCATACCCAGAAATGCTGAGACACGGTCCTCGAGGGTTTTATGAATGCCTTGGGTGCCACAAATAAAGCGAACTGACGCGAGCCCAAAACCCCAGGTATCGAGGCTGTCGCTTGCCGCCTTCTTGACCGCTGGGTGGTTGGCCAGACCCAGGTAGTTGTTCGCACACATGTTAATGACGTTTGAGCCGTCAGCGAGCGTAATATCGCTTTTCTGGTCAGACGTAATGACGCGCTCGGTTTTCCAAAGGCCGGCCTCTTTTATGCCTACGATTTCATCGGCAAAGCTTGCTTTTGTCGCGTGATAGCTCATGTCAGTCCTTCCAGTCGAGGATGATTTTACCCGATTGTCCCGAGCGCATAATGTCGAAGCCCTCTTGAAATTCGGTGTAGTGAAGTCGGTGCGTAATGATGCGCTCTACGGGCAGACCGGACTGAATCATCATGACCATTTTGTACCAGGTCTCATACATTTCGCGGCCATAAATGCCTTTAATGTTGAGGCCTTTAAAGACGACGTCGGTCCAAGCGATTCCGGTATCGTCGGGCATCAGCCCCAGCATGGCGATACTGCCGCCGTTAATCATTTTATTGAGCACATCTCTAAACGCGACTGGCGATCCGGACATCTCCAGGCAGACATCGAAGCCCTCAAGAATTCCGAGACTGGCCATAAACTCGCGCGTGATCTGTTGTTTAGCCACGTTGATGGGCTGCACCTTGGGTACGATCCGTTTCGCAAGATCCAGCCGGTATTCGTTGACGTCGGTGAGTATGACGTTACGCGCTCCGCAGTGCCCGGCGACCATCGCGGCCATAATGCCGATGGGACCGGCGCCCGTAATAATGACGTCTTCACCGACCATATTAAACGACAGAGCGGTGTGAACGGCATTGCCGTAAGGGTCAAAAATGGCGAGCAAATCGGTTGGAATATAAACATTGGGCTTAAATACATTAGTTGCGGGTATTGCCAAATATTCTGCAAACGCACCGTCTCGATTGACGCCCACGCCTTGCGTGTTGGGGCAGAGATGCAGTCGTCCTGCCAAGCAGTTACGGCAACGTCCACAGACAATGTGACCCTCGCCTGAGACGATGTCGCCAATGGCAAGGCCCGTGACATTCGCGCCGATTTCAACAATTTCTCCGGCGTATTCGTGGCCGCTGACCATTGGGATGGGAATCGTTTTTTGAGCCCATTGGTCCCAGTTATAGATATGCACATCAGTGCCGCATATTGCGGTTTTATGGATTTTGATGAGTACCTCGTTCCCCGCAATTTCAGGAATAGGGACATCTTCAAGCCACAAACCTTCTTCGGCGTATTTTTTTACGAGTGCTTTCATTGAACGAGTCCAGTAAGGCAGCGGTTATCTAAAGGTTTTATGCGCTTAAAGTCGCTTTGGATGACTTTGAGCCGCTTGTCGTTCTTGGCTGCTGCGAGAGATTTACTATCCGCCTATTCTATGACGGCTCGTGCATTGACGATACTCCCGCATAGGGTGCTATCGTTCTTGCGTCGAGCAAAAAACAGAAATGAGCGAAGCGATGATGCTGGATCTACATCAGGAGAAGATAGCGCTTGCCGCCGCGTTTCGGTGGGCGGCACGGCTTAACTTTCACGAGGGGGTGGCGAATCACTTCTCGCTCGCGCTCAATGCGGACGGCACACGGTTCTTAATGAACCCCAACCAGCGCCATTTTTCACG
>JAQXEB010000310.1 GCA_029251065.1 Luminiphilus sp. | reverse complement strand
GAATAGGTTCAGCAATAAACGCAGCGATCTTGTCCTCACCAAGCTCATCAATCTTTTTAGCAAGCTCGTTCGCCGCCCAAAGACCAAATTCATCGGGACTCTTGTCGCCACCGAGCTCGAACCAATGTGGTTGCTCGATGTGATGAATATAATCAAGACCCTCAGTCTGATCATGCATCGCGCTCATGCCGCCGAGCGATCCTGCAGCGATGGTACTGCCGTGATACGCGTTGTTACGGCTGATGATGAGCCGCTTCTCAGGCTTACCCAGCAGCTGGTAGTAGCGATGAACGAACTTTATTTGAGTGTCATTTGCCTCTGAACCCGAATTCGTAAAAAACACTTTATTGAAGTTGGCAGGCGCCATAGCGCTTAGTCGGGTTGCCAGCTCAACGGCAGGTTGATTAGAGCACCGAAAGAAATTGTTATAAAACGGCAGCTCCATGAGCTGATCAGCAACTGCTCGCTTAATACCGTCCTGGCTGTAGCCCAAACTGCAGCACCACAAGCCAGACATGGCGTCTTGGATCTTGTTACCGTCAGAATCATAAATGTAAACATGCTCGGCGCGACTAACGATTCGACCACCGTTTTCTGCGTAATCACGGAAGTCAGTAAATGGGTGCAGGTGATGCTTCTGATCAAGTTGTCGCAGTTGATTCGTTTCTAGGGTCGCATTCACGGTATCATCTCCAGTTAGTCGCTGTATTTTCCACAAGCTCAAGCGCTTATGCCGTACCCCAATCGGGTAAGGGTCGTTTTAATTACAGGAATACCGAACAGCTATGGTGAACGAAGAATATAGAGGCCTAGTCTATCCGTGGGGTAGGCAGAGCCCAGTAGAGCATGGTCAACCGCTAGAAGTGGCGCCCGGTGTTTGGTGGGTGCGTTTTGCAATGCCCGGCGGTCTCGACCACATCAATATTTGGCTTTTAGAAGAAGCCGGCGGGTGGACCGTGGTCGACACGTGCTTAAAGCTCGACAGCGCTAAAGAGCAGTGGGAGTCGCTGTTCACGGGCTTCATGCAAAACAAGCCTATTTTGCGAGTCATCTGCACGCACCTCCATCCGGACCACATTGGTCTGGCTGGGTGGCTTTGCGAGCGATTCGACTGCGAAGTCTGGATGACGCGAAGTGAATACCTCAACGGTAGCCTACTGCTCAGCTACACCTCAGACGACCTCCCCAGTACGGCACTTCAGTTTTACAAGCGCGCAGGGTTTAGCGAGGAGCAATTAAAGACGTATCAGCAACGGTTCGGTACGTTTGGCAAGATGTCAGCGCCACTGCCCCACAGCTATCGTCGAATCGTTGATCTTGAAACCATCAATATTGGTGACCACTACTGGCAAGTCGTCATCGGCCAGGGCCATTCACCGGAACACGCATGTCTTTATTGCCCAGGTCTTAAATTGATCATTGCTGGGGACCAAATCCTCCCGAGAATCACGCCTAACGTCTCGGTCTTCCCCACCGAACCCGACGGCAATCCCTTGGAATACTGGCTCTCTTCTAATACACGGCTGTTAGATATTTTACCCGAAGACCTGTTGGTGCTTCCGGCCCATCAATCGCCTTTTAGAGGCGCTAAAACACGACTCAATCAAATCATTGACAGCCACAGACAGTCACTGGCGCTTCTCTACAAAAACCTCGCTGAATCAAAGACTGTGCCCGAGTGCTTTATTTACCTGTTTAATCGAGAGCTTAAGGAACACGAGGTGCATTTGGCGACCGGAGAAACGATCGCGCATTTAAACTACCTCTTGCAGCGGGGCAATGTGACGCGCGAAATCAACTCAGAAGGGCTCTACACCTACCGCGCAAATCCCAACTCACAGTTCATTCACGCAGATGACGTCGCTGCTTAATCGACTGATAGCAAAGGCTGCACGCCACCTCTACCTCCGGCGGCACCAGAAGGCATGGGGTGAGGAGCCTCAGCTGGCGGTGTCTGTGAGTAATTTGTGCGTTGAGCTTGAGGGACGCCAAGTGCGTCTGCGCATGTATCACGGGCAACCCGATAAGCCCATGGTCATTTACGCGCACGGTGGTGGCTTTGTCATTGGTAGCCTGGAGACGCACGATCGATTCTGTCGCGCCTTAAGTGTCGATAGTGGCTGCAGCTTGGTGTCGATCGACTACCGGCTAGCGCCGGAGCACACATTCCCCGCCGCCCATGACGATTGCCTAGAGGCCACAGAGTGGGTGATTGATAATCTCGACAATCTTGCGCCTAACAACGGTCTTTTTATTTTAGCCGGCGACAGTGCGGGCGGTAACATTGCAATTGCGTCGACGCTTGCACTTCAGCACCGCCACGGCATTGCGGGCTGCCTTGCGATCTACCCAGCGACTCAACACTACATAAGTGATCTACCGTCTCATACAGAGCATGCGAAGTCAGGTCTGGTTCCTGCGCGAAACATGCGCTGGTTCTGTGACACTTACCTCGATGGAATGGCGCCTGCAGACCCTATCTTGGAGCGTATGTTCCCTGGCCGGCGAACGTCACTGAATCACTTCCCCAGAACGCTAATTATCACCGCTGAGCGGGATCCGATCCGCGACGACGGCGCCCGCTTCGCGGTTCGGCTGCACCGATCGAGTTGCAAAATCACCTACAAGCACCTAGATCGTGCAAGCCACGGATTTGTGTGTTCCGAGGGAGACTCAGAACACTTTCAAAAAGCCGTCAGCCTTGCGAGCCAATGGCTAGCAATACCGCTTACTCTGAAATCGCCTCAAGAACATTAAGGATTTCTGACTTCTCAAGCTGCCGTGGACAAAAATAACCATCACC
>JAQXEB010000309.1 GCA_029251065.1 Luminiphilus sp. | reverse complement strand
AGGATGTCCAAACGCAACAAGCCTTGGGCATCGTTTTTGGAGATCTGCTTGCTGAAGAACTCGACTTTGACTGGGTGATTTACCGAGACAAGAAAGGTCGCTCACGAGCACTGCGCTATCGCGAGGAAGATATTTATGTGTTTCCAATCACCTTGATCTCTCGACGCCTATCCGCCGGAGCAGCACTCAGTGTCGAATCATTGTTCGAGGAACAACTGCAAAAGCAGCGACCCAAGCTACCCGGTGCTCGCTGGATGCCCAATTAGTCAACGGCTTGAATACTCGTAACTGCGCTCATACGCAATCACACCATCAGACCACTGTGCTCGGTGGCGCTCACCGGCTGCCCTGGGGTTTGCGTCCTCGTAGCCGGCGTCACCCGGATACAGCATGACCACATTTTTTTCCGCTTGAGCGCAGACTTTTGGGAAAAAATAGGGTGGCACCCTCGATGCAACCATGTTGAGAATCTGCGTAACAGAGGTTGGAGGCGCCAAGTCTTGAAGACTCACAACCGTGGGCGGAGGCAATCGAAGCGTGCCCCGCTCATGCTCCTCAATCGCAATTTGAGGGCTCACCCAGCGTGCCTCAACCATTTCTTCACCATCGACCACGACGGCCGCATTCTCAGGAAGTCGAGCCACGTAAAACCAGGTTGCAAACCGGCGCGCCATGCCTGCCGGCGTTAGCCAGTGCGAAAAACAAATGAGTTCCGACGTGCTCAGCACAATAGCCGCTTCTTCATGCAACTCTCGGACAGCTGCATTCGCGGCTTGCTCAACCTCCCTGGGCGCAGCGTCCCCGTCCTCCACCTTTCCACCGGGGAACATCCAAACATCGCCCATATTTTTCGCCTGGGGGTTGCGCTTCAGTAACAGTACTTCTGGACCGTTGAGCGCATCGCGAAGGAGTAAAATAGTCCCCGCAACAATCGCGCCGTCACGATCGTCATTGGGCAGTTCAATGTCAGTAAGCATAGTTACAGGCAAAGCACTGTAGGTAGGTGTGCTTGGGGTCTTTAAACTGCGACATCATGATGAACGGCTCATGAATGGGCGCAAGCCAGGCCAGTGCTGTGCCCACAGGCTCGGGGACTGAGACCCCAAAGCTGTTTCCTATCTCCTCGAGTATGAGCTGCTGAGGCGTAATAGGCATGCCGAAACGTTTCGTCTCGTAAGCGTCTAATTGTGCAAGCGCTGCCGCAGAGGAGACTGCATCATCAAGACCACCCAGCTGATCAAACAGGCCAATCTCTTTCGCGTCTCGTCCGATCCAAACCTTGCCGCCCGCAAGCGCATTCACCTCGGCAAGGGTCATGTCCCTCGATACAGAAACAAGCGACAAAAAATCGTTATAAACGCCGTTAATCACCGCTTGAAAGATTCGCTCTGAGTTCTTATCCAGTCCGCGACTAGGATCAAAACTACCGGCCATTGCCGTTGTGCCCACGCCGTCCACTGTGGCACCAACGTAATCAAAGACACCCTCAATCGTTGGGAAAACTGCAAAAGCGCCAATACTGCCTGTGATCGTCGTTGGCATGGCCCAAATTTCGTCAGCCGCAGTGGCAATCCAATACCCTCCAGAGGCTGCTGCTCCACCCATGGAAACGACAATGGGCACTCCATCGGCGGCTATAGCATTGACTTTAGAACGAATCACTTCGGATGCAAACACGCTGCCACCCCCCGAGTTAATTCTCAAGACAATAGCCGCAGCCTCGTCCTCGACGGCGCGCTCGAGCTGCTCCACTACTGTGTCACTGCCTGCCGAGCCCTGCGAACTGTTACCGGGCACCAACGTACCCTCGATAGGCACAACCGCGATCAACGGCATCTCGCTATCAATGGGTTCTCGTATATCAGCCACGTAACGTTTGAGGCCGACCAGTTCCAGTTCACCGTCTGCGTCTGTGGCATCGACGATCTTCAAGATGTGCGCTTCACGTTCATCACCGTGTAAGAGAGCATCCACGTAGCCCTCAGCCAAAAAGGTCTGTGCTAAATCCCCACCGTGTGACTCAAGTCGACTCGGGAAATTGTTCACAAAGCGAGTGACGTCACCCAGTTCCTTGCCTCTACCAGCCTCGACAACAGCGGTGTAATCGCCCCAAAGACTGTCCAACCATTTGCCCACGACCGTGCGCTCCTGCGCCGACATATCGTCACGCATAAAAGGCTCGACCGCAGACTTATTATCGCCTGCCCTAAAGACATGGAAGTTCACTTTTACGTTATCCAGGAATTGCTTTAAGTAAGTGCGGTAGACGCCAAATCCCATGAGGCTGACACCGCCCTCGGGGTGCAAGACGATCTCATCCGCCTGCGAGGCGAGAAGGTACTGTGACTGCGTAAAGTAATCACCAACAGCAACAATAGGCTTACCACTGTCTGAGAACCGGTCTAACGCCTCGATAATCTCCATCGCTTGACTCGTCGACGGACCCATTAGGTTTTCAAGATTCAATACGATTGAGGTGATTCGGTCATCCTGAGCCGCCGCATCGACAGCTTCGATCACGGTCGCCAGCAGTGTCTCGCCCGCGAGATCATTTGCGAACAACGCATCCAGCGGTTCTAGCGGCGCTCTACTCTCAACCAGAGTGCCGCTTGGCGCGATCAGTAGACCCGCTTTTTCCGGCAGCGGTGTAGGCGTTCCCTCAGACACACCGACCGACAAGGCAACGAGGAAAACACCGACAAACACCAGCGGAACCAGAACCGTGATGG
>JAQXEB010000308.1 GCA_029251065.1 Luminiphilus sp. | reverse complement strand
CAAGGCTAACTCGGTCAATGGAAAAATCGACTGCTGTTTCTGTAATACGTGTTTAGCGTAAGTCTCGGTTGGAAGTATATAGCTCTGAAATCCTTGCCGCTCGGAGGAGTACAGCAATGAAAGCGGATCGGGAGGCTCTGAGTCAGTGCACGGAGTCTCACCAGTGTCAGGTCGGTAGGCCAATACACAGCTCCCTGTCTCAGGGTCATAGTGCCTGACAGCCAATGCGGGTAGTGGCCCTAAGACCCTTAACTCGCGATCAATATAGCGCTCTATTTCAACGAGATTTTGCTTCACAATGCCGAACAGAGGGACCTTGAGTCGTTCTAATCGAAAAACATGGCGCCTAAATGCAACCGGCCCTTCGGAGGTAAACGAAGGATCATTTCCGGGTGAAGCACGGTAAACAGTTTGGCGTAGTACACCAGAAGGGGTGGAAAAATCAAACCCGTCCATCATTGGATGATCCGTTATATCCTCGCCCACCAGCTCCTCGCGAGGGTAAGACTGAACGATAATAACTCGGCCCTGAGGATTGAGAGTGGCAACGTAAAAATGAAGAACCCTTGAGCTCGAATCGGCGCCGAAGTTCTGCACTAACGCAGTGAAGCCCCCTCGAAGAGCATCCTCCATGCTTAGGGATGCCGCCGACGAAACGGCTGAAACATAAGTTCTAAGGTAGCCCTGCAGCCGCTCAGCCAACGCATCACGCACTAGCACCCTGACCGCAGCGTCCCCCTCAAAGCCGGCACGATACCGCTCATCATAAGCCTGCTGAGCGCGCTCCGTCGACACGCTTACGACCAGTAAGCCTAAAACAAAGGTCACCAGCGGCATTAAAAAAACAATATTGTAAGTTGCTCTAATTTGCATGCTTTTGCCAAAAACCAATACTTTAGTACGCTCGATGACGACAAAGTGCCTGCGACTTAGTTGGGTAATGGTTGGCGCGCAGTTACAGTCGACAAACTGATGATAATGTAAGGATACCATGTGGCGTTTAAATGGCTTAAGCAACTCACCCGAATAAGCACAGAAGACAGTACCGATCGCGCGGAGCAAGAAATACTTAACCGTGCGCTGGCGGTTCTTATGCTCGAAATCGCGCAAAGTGACTTTAGTGAAAGTGCGACAGAGACCCAGACCATTAGGGCACTGCTAGAGACCTACCATTCCAGTGAAGGCTGTGCAGCAGACGAACTGTTAGAGAGTGCACGCAATGAAAAAGAGCAATCCGCCGGATTGTACGCGTACACGCGCCTCGCCTGTAATGAGCTCTCAATCGAGGACCGCATTACGCTTGTGGAACAGTTCTGGCGAATTGCCTACGCCGATGGCGTGGTTGATAAGTACGAGGAAGCCGCCATCCGAAAAGCGTCAGACCTGCTTTATGTGTCGCACTCGGACTTTATTAAAGCGAAACTCTCGGCTGCCAAAGGAATCTGATTGGTGACAAAAAATCAATGTGTCGAGCGCGAGCTGTTTCATTTGGCTCTAACGCCGGTTTCGATAAAGCGAACGCCGAGTCTCTTGTAAAAACACCGCTCGAGCTTTTTCTTATTCTCAACCTTACTGTTTCTTGCTACTCAGAAGTTGGTTACCGTGTCACGGTAGATGGACAAAGCCGACGGCACCCCAACCCACGAGAAAAACCACTAGGCCACAGAGACCATGAAGGATACAAAAACCTCGCCGACTCTCCTCCCATGCAGGGGCTGCACCGCGCAGTGCCCTAATCGAGCGACCTGTCACGGCGCGCCATGGCGAAAGGAATTAAACAGTGGCGACGATGTGCGCGAGCACCTAACCGCTGGCAAATAATTGTCACTTTTGACTTATTTGATGTTCTAATACTGGAACACATGGTTTTGGTATTCTAATGCAAGAACATATGCTGTTCTGGGAAAAGGTAAGGCAGCTGGTGAGGTATTGAACAGGCAAATTCGGAGGTGGTTCGTGCTAAAGATCGCGCAAGCTGTTTGCTACGTATTCGCCAGTCTCGTTATTGCGCTGTTCACTCTAGTACTCACCAGTGAGACATTCGAACCTCGATCTGCCAGCGCGTCCATTCTATCGCAAGACCTCAGCACCATTAGGATATGGATCGTAGTGACGGGTCTGAGTGTCTATTCGTGGCGCGCAGCAAGTGGGCAATCCCTCAGACTGACACTCGCCGTATTGACCGTGGTCGCATGGATTATGTTCTTTGAGGACTATTTGGTCTTAGACAACGTTTTGTTTGTCGCACAGCATCCGTTGGCTACTGCTGTTCAAGCGACTCGACCCGCTTTCTTGCTAGCCGTGACTTACGTGACGTTCAAACAGTGGGAGCTTGAGGAGGCATGAAAGAAGACGATTCAAACGCGGAGTCCACACCCTCGAAAGAAGAGATTGATGCACTGCTCAAAGACATGCCGCTGTTCGACCTAAAGAGTGTTAAAAACACGCTTTATAAGCGTTCGATTCGATTTCGAGTTTACTGGCTAGTCCTCATGGTCGTCACCTTATCCTACGTAATGGGGTGGTTTA
This sequence comes from Luminiphilus sp., assembly GCA_029251065.1. GTDB lineage: Bacteria > Pseudomonadota > Gammaproteobacteria > Pseudomonadales > Halieaceae > Luminiphilus. Next base: position 5,351 of record JAQXEB010000308.1, on the reverse strand, counting down.
GCGGGGCGCTCGTCCCGATGATGGCCTCCAGCTTTTCGAATCTCGACGCAGACTACCAATTGCATCAGTTGCGATTCCTCATTGGCTTCCTGATGATCGCAGCAGGGACCATTGCAATAAACTTTGATCGACACATTGACCACATGTTCATTGGTATTTTTTGGGTGCAACTCTATTTTCACATTAGCGGTACGCTGCGTCTTATCAGAAGCCTACCCGACGGTGAGACGTTCAGTCTCACCACCTATACGATCATTCAATCCGTGATTCTACTGCTGATGCTGGGACTGATCATCGAAGAGCGGATCTATCAACGAAATCTGTATCGTCTCTAACGCGCTCGGTGACACGGTCTAATATACGCCCGCCCACCGCGCCAGAACTTGGCTTAGAAGCGAAAAGCCTGTCACCACCAAGACCAGTAAAACGAGCAGCAGTATGGGTCTGAAGGGCCTTTTATCGGTCGAGTTAACGCCCGTCCTCACGACATAGTCTACTCGCGCCTGATCTTCTTCCGACAGCACGGGGGAATCGTCATTACCTTCGGGGTGCTCATTGTTACTGCCCATAGTCACTCTCTGATCTAGCACTTCGTCGTGCTTTGCTGATTTTAGTGGATCCCTTTCGATCGAGGACCAAAATTGATGTCTTCGTAACGACGGCCGCTATTTAAGCTTACTGACATGGCGAGCAGAATCAAAAGCTTAATTGACAGTGAATGCGATCGGCTTGCGTCTCATCACCCTGCATACCAGGTCATAACAAGCCTGCTCGTTCCTCGCTGCGCTCTTTGCGATACGGTCCACTTGTCACCCAACCGACTTTGTGACGGATGCATTGCCTCGCTTGAGTGCCACCATCGTCGAACACCATCAAGTAGCGACGCAATTTCTACGAGAGCTTCACTGGTACCCCGCTCGGCAGATGGTTTACCACGGACACAACATCAATCCCGGGACACCCCTTTTATTCCAGACGTTGGGCGTCTTCAGAGCGCCTTTAACTATGCGGGAAAAGTGCCAGACTTAATCACTCGCTGGAAGTACAAAGGAATGCTCGAACTCACCCCCATTATTGCCCGCTGGATCGGTGCGTCGTTAGCAGACCAGACACAAAGCTATGATGTCGTGGCGCCGATTCCAACACATTGGCGCCGGCGTCTTACGAGAGGGTTCGACCACACATGGCTACTGACAAATGCACTGGCACGAGAAGGTGTGACAGCACCACCCACCCTGCTTCTTCAGCATCGAAAAGCGCTGCCCTATCAGCACCTAAAAAGTCGACGAGAGCGACATATCGACAAAGCACACTTCCGGGTGCTTCGTCGCCTAAATAAGCAGCGGATTTTATTGATTGACGACGTTGTGACCACCGGAACAACACTCTCTGCTGCCGCCGCTGCCCTGACGCTGGCCGGTGCGGCGACAGTGGACGCACTTACAATCGCAACGGCCGCCAGAGCACCACTTTACTGCTCCGGTCTTGAGCGAGGAAATAGGGCGTACAGACACCAACGCCAAAACGAATTTTTCGCAAGCAGGGATTGATCAAGCGACCTGAAGTAAGCCTGAGTCTCGCTGGGGTCGCGAAACATATCTTCACGGGTATAACGAGGCTCATCAGCATCTAACTGACGGACAACCACGGCCGGATTTCCAGCCACAATGACGTTAGCCGGGACATCTTTCGTCACCACTGAACTGGCAGCCACAATACTGTTCTCGCCAATGGTCACACCTTTCAAGACCGTGGATCGATCACCAAGCCAGACATTGTCGCCAAGACGCACGGGCTTAGCGACCGCATCTCGATTAACCCGGTCGTAGAGCCCATGCCAGTCAGAGTCGGTAATGTAAGATCCATGCGCCATCATACAACCGTTGCCAAGCACCACCTCGTCACTCGCTGAAATACGCGCGCCGGGGCTCATTAAACAGGCGCTACCCAGCTCTACTCGCCCCTCGCCAAAGTTCCTGCCCCAAACGCCGATTTGCACGGGGTGATGTATTTCGCCAATCGCAGTAAAAGAGTGTCCTATGCGAATATTCGGGCCTGATATGATGACGAACCACGGGGACATAATTGTGGCGTGCTCTCCCAATAATTCGCAGCGGGGTGCAAGAAACCACCACACCCATAAGGATCGAAATTTTAGGTAGACCTGCTTCACCCAAAACGGTCTAAAGTCACGTCGCATTGAAACCATTACCCATAACCAAGTTGCTCATAATCGTAACACCTAGGTCCGAAAGCGAATGGAACAAGCCATAAAAACAAGTGTTCAGTCGAACCAAAAAGAGATTCACGACGATCTCGAGGGGCTTGTGCAAAAACACCTCGCCACATCGTGGCGTGAACCTATTCCTGAACACTCTAGGTCTGTCTCTAAAGAGATTCTATCGCTACTCAACCACCACGGGGGACCCCTGATTCTGGACTCGTTTTGTGGGACAGGAATGAGTACGGCAAAGATAGCGGCCGATCATCCCGACGCATTGGTAATCGGCATTGATAAATCGTCCGACCGACTGTCAAAACATCTTCCAGTGCCACACCAAAATTACCACCTCTTTCAAGCAACCTGCGAGCACGTGTGGGCTGAATTGGTTCAAGCCCAAATGATCTGTCAAAAGCATTACTTGCTTTACCCCAATCCGTGGCCCAAGAAAGGACATCTCAAGAGACGAATTCACGGGCACCCATCATTTCCCTTGCTCAAGGCCTTAGGAGGTGTCATTGAGGTCAGGAGCAACTGGAAAATCTATATCGACGAGTTTGCAAAAGCGTCTAAACTGCTCGGACTGCAAGTGGAGATGACTGCGCTGAGTGTCACAGACCCTTTGACGCTCTTCGAGCGAAAATATGCACTGGATCGTCAAGGTCTATGGCGCTGTACAGCACACGCGTCAGATCACTAAGATGTCAGTGATCGATCAATAACTGTTCAAAAAAAATGAGGTGAAAATGAGCCTACAAGTGCTTCCAAGGACGAACAGCGAACACGCCAGCGATCCGCTCTGGCTGCAAATCTGTGAGGAAGTTCGGGAGCTGATAACAATAGAGCCGATGCTCACAGACTTTTTGACCGTGACAATACTCAATCACTCCAGTTTGGAAAGCGCCCTCAGTTCACACCTTGGACAGCAAATCGATTGCGCTAGCGTCCCTGCACGTGTCTTGTGTCACGTCATATCGGACGCGTTTGCGACGCGCGATGATATCCGGGCCGCCATGCGCACCGACTTAACTGCCGTTTTTGATCGTGACTCGGCCTGTGAGTCGCTCCACCTTCCATTACTTTATTTCAAAGGGTTCCATGCCCTTCAATTACACCGGGTGGCCAACTGGCTTTGGAGTCAGAACCGACGATCCCTGGCGCTGCTGATGCAGAGTAGGGCCTCGATGAAGTTTGGCGTCGATATTCATCCAGCCGCACGCTTTGGCGTCGGTATTATGCTAGATCACGCGACCGGTTTAGTGGTCGGAGAGACTGCTGTCGTCGGCAATCAAGTCTCGATTCTCCAAAGCGTGACCCTTGGCGGGACCGGTAAAGAACACGGCGACCGCCACCCTAAAATTGGTGACGGTGTTTTAATAAGCGCAGGCGCAAAGATCTTAGGTAATATCGTGGTCGGCGAGGGGGCAAAAATTGGCGCGGGTAGCGTGGTTCTCAAAGATGTTCCGCCACACACGACCGTCGCAGGCGTGCCTGCCAAGATCGTCGGAACTCCCGACTCAGAGCTCCCAGCACTCAACATGAATCATGAAATACCCGACTACGAATGGTAAGCGGGCGATAACTCGATCACTGCATCGACCATGGCCGCAACGCACTCAGGGTCAATGCCAGGCGTGACGCCGTGCCCTAGGTTAAACACGTGTCCGGTGCCCGACCCGTAACCTTGAAGGATCGTAGCGACCTCCTCTCGAATTCGTTCAGGTGTCGCATTGAGCATTGTCGGATCCATATTGCCCTGCAGCGCAACGCGGTCGCCAATGCGAGCGCGAGCCGTACCGATGTCGGTCGTCCAATCAAGTCCAACCGCATCCGCGCCACACTCTGCAATCCGCTCGAGCCATTGGCCACCGCCTTTGGTAAAGACGATTACGGGCACTCGACGGCCATCCGCTTCTCGAGGCAGTCGTTCAATCACAGATTGCATGTAGCGAAGAGAGAACTCTTGGTACGCGCTGTGACTTAAAGCTCCGCCCCAGGTATCAAAAATCTGAAGCGCTTGCGCACCTTGCTCAACCTGAGTGGTTAAATATACGGCAACAGCATCGGCTAATTTTTCGAGCAATTGGTGCATTGCCGCCGGATTATTAAAGGCCAGTGACTTGGTCTTCGCAAAATCTTTCGAGGAACCGCCTTCCACCATGTACGTGGCAAGTGTCCACGGCGAGCCTGAAAAACCAATCAACGGTACTTTTCCGTTGAGTTCGCGCCGAATCAAAGCCACGGCGTCCATGACATACCTCAACTCGTCTCTCGCCCGATTGGGCTCAAGCGCTGCAATGTCGGCCTCTGTCGACAGTGGCCGCTCAAATCGCGGACCCTCGCCTTCTGTGAAGTACAGACCGAGGCCCATGGCATCTGGAATGGTTAAAATATCGGAGAATAGAATGGCGGCGTCCATGTCATACCGGCGCAGCGGTTGCATGGTGACTTCACACGCGAGCTCAGGCTGAGTACACAGGTCCATGAAACTACCCGCTTGGGCGCGCGTAGCGCGGTACTCTGGCAAATATCGCCCGGCCTGCCTCATCATCCAAAGCGGTGTTCGGTCCACAGGCTCGCGCAAGAGTGCGCGCAAAAATCTATCGTTCTGCAGTTGCGCCATAGCGGCTGGATCCCCCATTGGCTGCTTCTACGTACAGCTCAATCTGATCTTTTTTAATTAAACCGCGAGGTAATCTAAGATACCTTCGGCGGCTTGCCTACCTTCCCATATAGCCGTAACCACAAGGTCAGACCCTCGTACCATATCACCACCGGCGAATACTTTGGGATTTGATGTTTGAAACTTAAATACTTGCTGCTCTGGCGCAATGACGCCCTTCCAGTCGTTCAAGGCAATGTCCATATTTGCCATCCACTCAGTGGGACTGGGCTGAAAACCAAAGGCCATAATAATGGCGTCAGCTTCGATAATGGCCTCTGAGCCCGCGACATGTTCGGGACGACGCCGTCCGTCAGCACCCGGCTCACCGAGACGTGTTTCAACCACTTTGACCCCAATCGCCTCACCAAAATAGTCTAAAACACCAACGGGCTGACGATTAAAGAGAAAAGTCACGCCCTCTTCGCGCGCGTTCTGAACTTCTCGACGCGAACCCGGCATATTTTC
>JAQXEB010000307.1 GCA_029251065.1 Luminiphilus sp. | reverse complement strand
GGCACCGTCCGGTGTGATTTCATCAACAATCACATCCAAGGAGCGACCTATTTTTTGCTTCAACCGCGCGGAGCTGATCTCCTGTTGAAGGGCCATGAATCGATGCCAGCGCTCCTCTTTCGCGGCTTCAGAGACCGGGTTGTCTAAAAGATTGGCGGCAGCGCCTTCGACGGCCGAATATTTGAAGCAACCCACACGGTCCAACGAGGCTTCTCTGATGAATCCCAGTAGCTCTTCAAACTCGGCTTCCGTTTCGCCTGGGAAACCAACGATAAAGGTTGAGCGAAGCGTAATGTCGGGGCAAACAGCGCGCCACGCCTTGATACGATCGAGCGTCTTTTCAGCAGCCGCTGGTCGGCGCATGCGCTTTAATACTGATGGGCTGCCATGCTGAAGTGGAATGTCGAGGTAGGGCAGAATCTTGCCTTCAGCCATGAGAGGAATGATGTTATCCACATGAGGGTAGGGGTAAACGTAGTGCATCCGCACCCATATGCCCAAGTCGCCAAGTGCTGTTGCGAGATTGATGAGATCGCTTTTTAGCGGGCGCCCATCCCAAAAGTCAGTTCGGTATTTAATGTCGACGCCATAGGCACTGGTGTCTTGTGAGATGACCAAAAGCTCTTTGACGCCAGATCGCGCGAGTTGCTCCGCTTCTCGCATGACATCGCCAATAGGGCGGCTGACTAAGTCGCCTCGTAGGCTGGGGATGATGCAAAACCGGCACCGATGGTTGCAGCCCTCTGAAATTTTCAAATAAGCGTAATGGCGAGGCGTGAGCTTGACACCCTGTGCGGGTATGAGATCAAGCTTTGGGTCGGGCTTGTGTGGGTTAGGCAGTACTCGACGGACTTCGGAAAGTACTTCCTCATAAGCCGCCGGACCAGTAATGCCCAAGACTTTCGGGTGGCGCTCTAAAACTAAATTAGCCTGCTCGCCACCACCCATACAACCGGTGACCAAGACCCGACCGTTCTCTTCAAGCGCCTCGCCAATCGCAGCCAGCGATTCTTCCTTCGCACTGTCGATAAACCCGCAGGTATTTACAATGACAACACCCGCATCCGTATAGGAGGGCGAGACCTCGTAGCCGTCGAAGCGCAGCTGGGTCAGTATTCGCTCAGAATCGACCAGGGCTTTAGGACAGCCTAAGGAAACGAAACCGACTTTTTGGGGCTGAGACATTGAGTTTTACCGTATTCATCGCGTCCCACATTGTCTCATAGCGTGACGTCTCGTTCGCTGCCGTAAGTGTTAACCGGTAATTCTGCACGCAATCGCTTTAATAAGTCCTCGGACTCGTCTTTGTTGAGAAACTCGCCAATGGCGGTTCGACTCTCACGGTTGTGCAGCCACAACTGAGGACCTTCCCACTTGTTTTTTGCGCTAATCACGTTGACGGCTGTTTCACTGCGCTCCCAAAGCCAGGTTCGTTTAGGCACAAAGTATCCTTTTTCCACTCTTATGAACTGCTCTGAAATCGTCACAATTTGGCGGTATTCGAGGTTCCAACTGACGTAATACAGTGCTCCGGCAAGCCCCATGAGTTCCGCACCCGCAAACGGCAAAATAGGCCACGCACCGAGCAGCGTAAAACCGATTGCTGCGCCCAATGACGGAATGGAAATAGCAATGAGCGCATAGAGGTTGGTTCGCCACGTGGCACTCTTGTTGGGTTTAACAATAATAACGCGGGCGTTATCTTCAAACTGTTCGGTAATCACTGCGTCAACCCTTCTGAGATGCTTTTCAACGAACTGATCAAAGCGAGAACGGTATCGGGGTGAACGCCGAAATCCAATGGCCTGTTGAAGGTGCGCACAGTTTAAGTCGGGTCGCGTGCAGTAAAAGTCTTGGAGACGCAGCCAGGGCACTGTCGTGGGCGTACATGTCACAGCCAATAATGGGGTGCCCCAAGGACTGCATATGAATACGAAGTTGGTGTGAACGGCCTGTGACAGGCATGAGTTTGATCAACGTTCGGTTACTTGAGCGCTTGAGCACTCGAAAGTGAGTCAGGGCCTGTTTGCCGCGGATTTGGCAAATCATTTGTTTAGGGCGATTAGGCCAGTCAGTTGCGATGGGCAGCTCCACCGAGCCCTCATCGTCCGCAAGTTCACCCCACAAAACCGCCGTGTATTCTTTTTCAATCTGACGCCGCTGGAATTGTCGTGCCAGCTCCGAAAGACTGACTTTATGCTTGGGCACCACCATGATGCCTGAGGTGTCGAGGTCTAATCGATGCACCGCATGAACGTCGGGGAATCGCGGCTGGAGGCGCCGAATCAGGCTGTCGTGATTTAAAGGGTGCCGTCCTGGGACGCTCAACAAATGATGCGGTTTGTCGATCAACAGAAGGTCCGCGTCTTCGTACACGATGCGAATCGATTCTTGGCTGTGAGGGACTAAGTAAGGCGGTAACTCGTCGTACTCAGGTGTTGATGGTGCATTGGGCGTCACGCCGCGGCTCGACGCTCGAGAGCCTGCAAGTAACGCCTGACACTCTCGGCGAAACCATACCTGAGCGCATCGGTAATGAGCGCATGTCCAATGGACACCTCAAGTAAATGAGGGATCGTGAAGTTGGGAAGGTTTGTCAGGTTCAAATCGTGACCTGCATTGATGCCGAGTCCGGCATCGTGTGCCGCTGCTGCGGCCTCTGAAAATTGAGAAAGAACAGACTCAAAATGACCTGCTGCGTGCGCAACGGCATAGGACTCTGTGTAAAGCTCGACGCGGTCGGCGCCAATCTCAGCCGCCGCACTCATGCTCTCTGGCTCAGGATCCATAAATAGACTGACGCGACAGCCCATGGATTTTAGCGATGCGATGATCGGCACGAGCCGCTCGGCGTCTTGGCTTAGATCAAAGCCATGGTCTGATGTCAGCTGAGCGTTGGTGTCAGGGACTAGGGTCACTTGCGCGGGGCGTGTGGCCTCCACAAGTGCCATAAATCCCGGATAGTTTGCGATGTCGTGGCGATCGCTTGAGACGCTGGCCGCAAAGGGATTGCCTTCTAAATTGAACTCGACCGCGAGTGAAGACGCTAGGTCGTAGCAGTCTGTCACTCGAATATGGCGTTGATCGGGTCTTGGGTGGACTGTGATCCCGCCAGCCCCTGCTTCGATAGCCGAAGCTGCAAATTCAAGTGGCGAGGGGACGCGTGTGTCACGCGAGTTCCGTATGAGCGCGACTTTATTGAGATTAACGCTGAGTACAGTCATGGCGAGACGCGGGTCACTCGTAACAGAATAATGGGATCAACAGGTACGTTTTGAAGCGGCATTTGGCCTTGTTCTGTTGTTCCCACGGCGTTTGCCGTGGGTGATGAGGCCATAAAATCGACGATGCGCATACCACTTATGACTTCGCCAAACACCGTGTAACCCGCTTTAAAGGGCGTCCAGTCGAGATTTGGGTTATTACGATGGTTAATAAAAAATTGACTGCCGGCCGAGTCTGGATCACTGGTTCGAGCCATGGCAAGCGTGCCACGGTCATTATGCACACGATTCTTCGACTCATTGACCACCGACCGCT
>JAQXEB010000306.1 GCA_029251065.1 Luminiphilus sp. | reverse complement strand
ATCGGCGTGCAGTGGATATTGACCAAAACAGGTTTGGGTGCGAGTAATCATTTTGAGTCCTGTGGTTTTATTCGGACTCGGTCGGGTGTGCGGTCGCCGGACATTCAATACCACTTTTTGCCGGGCGCCGTGAGGTATGACGGCAATGCGGCCTTTGAAGGCCACGGTTTTCAGGTGCACGTCGGTCCTAATAAGCCCGAAAGTCGGGGTCATGTGAGAATAAGAAGCCCGAAATTAGCCGATGCCCCAGAGATTGTGTTCAATTATTTGGCTACTGAGAAAGACAGAGAAGACTGGCGTATTTGTCTGCGTCTTACGCGAGAAGTGCTTAGTCAGCCTGCGTTGGATGCCTATCGGGGAGCGGAAATCCAACCTGCGATCGATCTCTCTGACGATGACGCGGTTGACGCTTGGGTGAGAGACAACGTCGAGACGGCCTATCACCCCTCCTGCAGTTGTCGCATGGGCGCCGATGACGACAATAGGGCAGTCGTAGATTCGCAGTGCCGGGTTCGAGGTATTCGCGGTCTTCGCGTGGTTGATTCGTCGATCTTCCCCAGTATTCCCAACGGCAATTTAAATGCGCCGACGATCATGGTTGCTGAACGCGCAGCCGCGCTGATCCGTGGAGAGCCAATGGAGTCCTCACAAAGTCCCGTGTGGGAGGCAAAGAACTGGCGGACAGAGCAGCGGGAAGGATCTGCGAGGCGACCGCTTGACGAGGCCATGCTGAGGTCAGCACCTTGATGACGCTATTGTCGGTGGCCATGCTGGTTGCACTGGCGAGTGCCGCGTACGTTGTGATTCGGTGGCCGAACTACCAATGCTGGGGTGATACGCCACTGCCCACGGTGTCGCTGCTTGCGATTTTATTTACCTCGGGTCTCGATGTTGGCTTGATCATGTTTCCACTGATTGACTTTGAGACTTACGCAGCGGGAGCAGAGTATTCATTCGCCAGTCCCCTCGTTGTTGAGTTTGGATTTTGGGGCGGGATTGTCTGGGGGTTTTACGTCTTAACAACCTTGTACTTCTGCGCTATAGAACCGCGTCTAAAGTTCTTTGAACGGCCCTTGGTTCGCTGGGTTCACAACTTAGTTGTGGTGGCGACGTGTGCGTTCACCGCCTATTTGTTTCTCGCCTACCTGCCGAGTTACGTCGAGGGTATAAATCCCGCGTTAACCTACTTTACGGTGGGTTCAGTCATCGTTGTTGCTGTGCTGTCGAGTACGCGTCTATCGGTGCTCAGAGTCTTGAGCGTTGGGTCTACGGCCATGTTTTTGTTACTGATTGTCATTGCTTGGCTTGCGTCAGGCGTTGGAGTGAAAGGGCTTGTCAATCAACTGAGCGGGCTCAGTGCTTACGTGACACATTTGGATTATTTTGTTTCGCCGTTGAATGACTATCACGGTTTTTACCTAAGTTGGTGGTTCGCGTGGTCTATTATGATCGGTCAGTTCGTCGCGCGGTTTGTGAACGGCATGCGGGCCTGGAAATTGGCATTGGCGATTTTGTTTGTTCCTTCCATACCGATTGCCCTCTGGTTTAGCGTGCTTTTTGGGTACTTCGAGTCGGGTCTGGCGGTCGGCCAAGGGGTCAACGCCCTCATGATTGGCGTGGGTATTTTGTTTGTTGTCAACTCGCTGGACTCACTGACGCGCCTTTACTCGCAGAACCTGGGCTGGACGGTCGAGGCGCTGGGATTCCAAAAATACGTGGGTTTACACGTCGCTCTCCTCGTGGGGCTCGTGGTTTTGTATCAATTCACGCCGCTTAAAATTGAATGGGTTGGAATGGTCGTTATTGCCCTTTATACGGCCGTTTACGCGACGTTAATGATGCGCCGGCTGCGGCCATCAATTGACTCTGCATAAGATCAGTGCAAGCGGGCGCCTTGACGTTTTAACTCTTCTTGAAGCGCAGTCACCGAAAGCGACTCAAATGCTTCATTGCGCTTTAACGAGAGTGCAGCGGCCGTGCCCGCGGCTTGTCCGGTGACGGCGCAGCACATCATGTTTCGTGTTGCCGCATGACTGACACGATCGCCACCGGTAATGCGGCCCGCACAAATCAGATTTTCAACGCCTTTTGGCAGAAGCGTACGGTACGGCAGTTGGAAATAGCGGCCAGTCGTGGGCAGGATTAAAATACCGTAGCCGTCGATGAATTCCGGGAAGATGCCGACAGACTCGTCGAAGCGCGCTTGCTCTCTCACGTCGAGTTCCGTCATGTTGTAGACCGCGTCGATCTTGCGAGTGTCTCTAATTCCAAGTGTCATTCCAAAGTTGCGGAGCTTTGCGCTTTCGCAGCCTGGCTGGAATTCTTGAAGCGCTCGAACCGCAAGCATGGCCTGGCGCCTTCCTTCCATCTCACCGTGAGTCAGGTCGTTCGGGTCCGTGCCGTCGTAGCCCAGCAGATGAACAAGGTTGAGGTACGTCAGATCACCTGCGTCGTAGAGCGCGCCCCAAGTGCCTGAAATGGTGTCGAGATTCGGAGGGATCAGCCCCTCGGCCCGGGCGCGCTCGAACGGCTTGCGCAAAAAGGGCGAGAACATTTGATCTTCTTTGCCTGTGGTCTCGATCGTCCATTGGCCATAGGCCCAGTCTGCGTAGGTGTGGGGCGCCGCCTTTACATGGTCAATAAAACGCTGCTTGTTGACCCCTGAGAGGGAAAACATGACTGAGGCGCCAATCATGTCCTCCTTGGCCTGTTTCACCGTGGGCGCACCCGCTCGATAGGCCACGTCGGCATCGCCCGTGGCATCGATGACGCGCTTGGCCAAGATCGCCTCGCGTCCCGCTTTGCTCTCAACGATAGCGCCTTTGATGTGACCCCCATCCATAATCGGTGCGACAAACATCCGGTGGAGCATGGGGGTAACACCCGCTTCTAGGACTAAGTCATCGGCAACGGCTTTGAACGCCTCTCCATCAATGGCGTGGCTGTTAGATTGGGGTTCTTTCACAGCGGCTCCAGCGCGTTTAGCCCGTTCCTCAAACTCGATACCAATGCCTTCACTGTCGACCGTGGCGTCATGGCGGTACCAGGCAAATCCCTCAACACCCACTGCGGTGATATTGCCGCCGAAACACCCAAAGCGCTCGAGTAGGGTGACCTCAACACCGGCGCGCGCCGCAGCGAGTGCCGCCGCGAGGCCCGCAGGGCCACTGCCGACGACAAGTACATCCGTTGAGTGGATGACCTCAAGCTCTCTCGCCGGTTCCTTTATCTTCAAGTCTGACTCCTTTTACTCGCCCGCGAATGGGTTAACGCGGCTACCTATTTTTGTTTGATGTTAATCGCATTTGTCGGTTTTTTGTTTGATGTTAGTCGCATTTGGCGGTATACCAAGAATAGCAGTTCTGAAACACGGGTATGTCATTCTTATAACGCGGCAATTAGGCCTGCCGAGTAAGTAGCGACAAATCGATTAGGAGTAGCTTTTACAGTGCTCGTGTGCCCTTGGGGCCCTAACGTGAACAAAAGTAAAAACAACTAAATTCAGAGGGGAAATACGACGTGAAAATAAAAGACTCATCTCAGAAGGCGTCATTTTTTAAGCGGCCGCTCGCGATGGCAGTTTCGACTGCATGTGGATTGGTAGGCGCAGCGACGGTTGTCATGCCGACCGAAGCGCAGGCTCAAATTGAAGAGGTGCTGGTCACAGCGACTCGTCGCTCTGAGAGTGTGCAAGACATCCCAATGAGCGTCAGCGTGTTGGGCGAGACCCAACTCGAAGATCTCAATATTTCCGATATGGAAGACTACATAATGATGCTTCCCAACGTGAGCTTTGTGACCTTAGGTCCGAGCTCGGGAGACCTCTATATTCGGGGTATCTCCAGTGGTGGTGAGAGCAGCATTGGCGCCAACCCCAGTGTGGCGGTGTACCTCGATGAGCAGCCCGTAACGGCGGTGGGCCAGTACCTCAACCCGCACGTTTACGACATTAATCGAATCGAAGTGTTGGCCGGTCCACAGGGCACCACTTACGGAGCGAATGCTCAGTCAGGCGCAATTAAGATTGTGACCAATGCACCGAGCACTGAGAAATTTGAGGGCGGTCTCAGCTTCAGCATGGGGCAACCTAAGTCGGGCGACGTTAGCCACCTCACGGAAGGTTTCGTTAATATTCCTCTAAGCGATCGTATGGCGCTGCGCCTCGTCGGTTACTACAAGCATGACGGCGGCTACATCGACAACGTTGCGGGTACGCACACGTTCCGTCAGGGCTACATTCGAGCGGGTCTTGATCCGACCAGCCCTCTCAATGAAGTGGCTGCCGATATTACCGTCGATAACGCCGATGTGGCTGAGAAGAACTTCAATGACGCCACCACCATTGGCGGCAGAGCGGCTTTGGCCATCGATTTGAATGACAGTTGGACGCTGACGGCATCAGCCATGATGCAAGAAGTCGAGGCTAACGGTGTTTGGGATCACGATCCGAGCGTCGGTGATCTGGAAGTCATGCGTTTACTGCCCGACTGGAGCGATGATGAGTGGACTCAATTTTCGTTAAAGCTTGAAGGAGAGTTCGCAGGAGGCACACTGACTGCATCGTATGGGGACCTTGATCGAGACACTGAGACGTACGCGGACTACTCGCTCTACAGTGACTACTACGTCTCTTATGGCTACGTGCAACCTTATTACGTGTGCTACGTGTCTTACACCGGTCAGTGCGAAGACCCTCGTGAGCAGTACACCAACACCACTAATATTTCACGTAAGAACTACGAGCTTCGCTACACGTCCGATGCAACCGAGCGATTGCGCTACATGGTGGGCACCTTTTACGTGGAGGTTGATACGGCTTCCGACAGTGATTGGCACGTACTGGGCTTGAATAATATTCCCTCAATGGCGGTGGATGCGCCTGATATCTACTGGACCACGGACTTTGTCCGTTCCTACGAGGAAACGGCCTATTTCGGCGAGGTGTCTTACGATATTACTGACGCGCTAACATTGACAGGTAGTGCGCGGCGCTTCGACTACGACAGTGGTCTTGATGGGTTCTCAGGGACCGTCTGGTGGCCCTGTGGTGGATTCGGTCCTCAGGGTGATCGTCCAGAAAGTAACTACGGCGTTGACTGTGCCCCTGAAGCACGCATCACCAAAGCGACCGACACTGTGAAGCGCATGTCACTTGAGTGGCAAGTCGATGACGAACTCATGCTGTATACGGCTTGGGGGGAGGGCTACCGACCCGGTGGACTGAATCGTTTCTGTTCGGTGAGAGCCATTGACGGTTTGGGTAATCAGGGTTCTTCAAATATCGGTTGTGAGTTCAAGGCAGACTTCCTGACTTCCACGGAGTTTGGCTTCAAGGCCACCTTCAATGGCGGCAAGACACGTGTAAACGGTGCGGCGTTTATGCAGAAATGGGAGGATTTTCAGTTCTCGCGCTTAGACACGTCAATCTCACCAACGACGCTGACGTTTAACGTGGGCAACGCGGAGAGTAACGGAGTCGAGTTCGACTTCGTCACGATGCTCAGCGACAACTGGACAGTCATGGGCGCGGCGAGCTTCCTTGAGGCCACACTGACCTCTGACTACCGGCGCAGTGACAGCAGTGTTAATCCAGACGCGCCGTCAGGCACTGCCTTACCGAGAGTCCCTGAAGTGAAGTGGAATATTTCTACTCGCTATGGCTTTGGTGACGATTACTTCGTACAGGCCGCTTACATGTACACCGGCAAGTCTTACAACAATCTCTTTGATGGAGGCACCATTTCCACTCAGCGACGTACTCAGCCTAGCTACAAGGTGCTCAATACGTCATTCGGTATTGAGAGAGAGACTTGGACTGCGCAGTTGTATGTCCAAAACCTGACCGATGAGCGTGGAACGGTTTGGCAGAACGCGGTGACCTGGGACGAGCGCGTCACAATCAATCAACCACGCAGTGTGGGTGTGAGCTTTACGCAGCGGTTCTAATGCCTTGCGCTTCGGTGCAGCCCAAGAAAGGGGTGTCATTAACTGACACCCCTTTTTTTATGCACGTGCTTGGCCTAAATTCCTTACATCAACGCTACTGAGAGAAACGATCCTTATGTCCCTCGTTGAAAATCTGTTTGAGCAGACGAAGACTGCGCTGCGTGACAGTAAACCGAGCGAGGCCGCTGAGCTTGCGGCCAAAGCACTAATATTATCGCCCGATGATATGCGTCTTGTGCTGTTGCGCGGTGTTGCGTTGAGGCGTTCAGGCAATAGCCTTGAAGCCGAGTCGTACTTACGCCGTATTATCAGCGAGCAGTCATCTGTTCCTCTGGCGCATCATGAACTTGGTCTGGCACTCAGTGCCATGGGTCGATTAGCCGAGGGCATTGCGTCTGTTGATGCCGCGGTTGCGCTTGATCCTAATTTATTGGGCGCTTGGAGAGACTTGTACCAGCTTCATGCGGCGCAGGGAGACGACGCAGCTGCCGCCGATGCCTATCGCCGCTCGCTGGGTCGAAAAGACTTGGATCCGCTGTTAAGTCGGGCACTTGATTACATTGAAAAGGGGCGCTTGGGTCTGGCAGAGGGGATCTGCCGTGAGTATTTAAAAAGACGGCCGCACGATGTTGATGCGATTCGCCTACTGGCGGAAATTGCGATTACGTTGGGTGTCTTGGATGAGGCCATTGTCTTACTTGAACGCTGTTTAGCGCTGGCACCTAATTTCACTATCGCGCAGGCGAACTATGCGACGGCCTTGGCGCGGAGTCAGAAGTTCGATGAGGCGCTGCAGAAGACTCAGGCGCTGCAAGAAGAGCAGCCCACTAATTTGTCCCACAAGGTTCAGCATGCAGCCATATTGGCCATGGCGGGTCGCTTCGAAGGTGCTCATCTCAAGTTTGAGGAAGTGCTTGAGCACATTCCTGATAACGCAAAAGTCTTGACCAGTTACGGTCACGCACTGCGCTATGGTGGGCGCGGTGAAGACGCGGCAATCGCCTACCAAAAAGCGATCAAAGCAGAGCCGAGTGCGGGAGAGGCCTACTGGAGTTTGGCGAATTTAAAGACGTTCAGGTTTGACAATACTCAGATTACGTCCATGCGTCGTGAGTACGCGGCCATGGAAAAACTGGGTCCTGATCGTTATCACCTCGCCTTCGCTCTCGGTAAAGCACTTGAAGACAGTGGCGAGTTTGAGCACTCGTTTGCGGCTTACGCTGACGGTAACGCGATAAAACACAAGTTTAGCTCATACACCGTCGCAAGAACCGGAAGTGAAGTCGATAACATGATCGCGCATTGTTCGAGCGATTTGCTGGACGCCGGTGGGCACCCTTCAGAAGCCCCCATTTTTATTCTAGGTTTGCCACGAGCGGGCTCAACGCTGTTAGAGCAAATTTTGGCCAGTCACTCACGTGTTGAGGCAACGGCCGAGCTGCCTATTATCAGTCAGATTGCCGGAGAGCTGAGTGGCACGCGTAAGCGATCCGAAAAAACCCAGTATCCGCAATGTTTGGTTGACCTAAGTCTTGAGGAACGACATGCACTCGGGCAACGCTACCTCGATGGCGCGGGTAAGTACCGTACCGACAAGGAGCGGTTCATTGATAAAATGCCCAATAACTGGATGCACATTGGTTTAATTAAAACGATATTGCCGAACGCAACCATCATCGACGCAAGACGACACCCTATGGCCGCGTGCTTCGCTAACTTTAAGCAATTGTTTGCGAGGGGTCAGGAGTTTACCTACGGTCTTGAAGACCTGGGTCATTACTATGCCGATTATTTGCGACTCATGGACCACTGGCACGCTGTTTTCTCCGCCGGCGTCATGACGGTGCACTACGAAACGGTTGTTGACGACTTAGACACACAGGTCCGGGCCATGCTCGACCACTGCTGCCTGGATTTTGAAGAACAATGCCTTCGCTATTATGAAAAAGACCGTGCAGTCAGAACCGCCAGTTCAGAACAAGTTAGGCAGCCCATTTATCGTGACGCGCTGTCGGTATGGCAAAAGTACGAGCATCATCTTGGCCCACTGAAGGCGGTTTTGGATAAGGAAGGCGTGGCGTAATGACGCGTTCCTTCAACATGAAGAAGTGAAAATAAGCTACTCTCATAGGTCTCCATAACAATAAGACT
>JAQXEB010000305.1 GCA_029251065.1 Luminiphilus sp. | reverse complement strand
CGCACGAAGTCTTCAATGTGCTCAATTTCACGTTGCTGGCGCGCAAACTGGGCGCGCTGCTGGGCCATGCGCTCGGCACGCTGTTGCTCAAAAGCCGAGTAACCACCGCGGTAGGTAAAGAGCTGTTCCTGCTCAAGACTTAATGTTCGCTCGCAAATGGCGTCGATGAAATCGCGGTCATGGGAAATCATCATCAAGGTGCCGTCGTAACGCAAAAGCCACATCTGTAACCAGAGCATCGTGTCGAGATCGCGGTGGTTGGTCGGCTCGTCAAGCAGCAGGACATCGGACGGCGTCATCAGTGCTCGAGCGAGATTAAGCCTCACACGCCAGCCCCCCGAAAAGTCGGTCACCGTCGATTCGAGGTCTGCTCGTGTGAAACCCAGACCCAGTAGCAGTTGCTCAGCTCGTCGCGGTGCACTATAGCCGTCAAGTGTGTCGAGCTCCTGATACAAATAGGCCGCGCGCTCATAGTCTTCAGTACGTTCGGCCGTCGCAATCTCCTGCGTCAACTTAAATACGTCCGCATCGCCGCCCATGACAAAGTTTAGCGCCGTGTCGTCACTCGCTTCGAGCTCCTGAGCCATATGAGCAATCCGCAATCCCGCCATGCCGCGTATGTGCCCCTGATCAGAGGCAAGATCCCCCAAGAGCAGTGAAAACAAGCTCGACTTGCCGGTCCCATTAGCACCAATCAGCGCCAATTTTTGACCCGGCTGCAGGGTGGCAGAGGCGTTTTGCATTAAGAGTTTAGACCCTCGCCGCAGACTGATATTTTCTAAAATAATCACGCTAGTTGCTGTATCTCTTAGTGCACTGCCTCCCAAAAAAGATCGTTAAATCCCCTTTTAGCAGAGCACATCGTTAGGTGGCACCACCGGTCGATGCGTCAATCACGTATCAACCGGTCAATGTATTCGTGGTTTCTAAATTGATAGGGCCGTTCCTGTCCCGCACTCAGGTTTCAGGACACTTCGGGGATCGTTCGTTGCTTCTCTACTGCCTTCCACACTCGAATGAAGTTACCGCCCCAAATTTTTTGAATATCGGACGCTGAGTACCCTCTTTGAAGTAGCCCCAGAGTGACGTTAAAGGACTCACTCGCGTCGCTGTAACTCGGGATACCACTTCCGTGATTAAAGTCCGTACCAATACCCACGTGATCAACACCCACAAGCGCCACAATATGGTCAATGTGGTCGAGCATCGTCTCCAGTGAAATCGGACCCAGTAACGCGCGGACCCCACCCAAGAACGTGGTTTTAATCGCCGGGTCCTTGATTTCCCAATAAAGCTCAAAGGGATACAGGTAGTCCTGGTCGATACCTGCCTCACGACGCATCTTACGAATAGCACCGTCGATCGCCGGATCTTTTGAGTCAAACAAATAACCCGCAAACGGTGCGACGTGCACGACGCCACCGGCGGCCGCAATGCGTCGTATCTCTTGGTCAGTCAAGTTGCGGCTTACGTCGGTGAGTGCACGCGCATTTGAGTGACTGGCAACAACCGGCGCCGTCGACTCCGCAACGACCTGCAAGGTCGCTGCAGTCGATAACTGGGAGACATCAATTACGGCACCTAGCGCATTAAAGCGCGCTATCGCCGCAACACCCTTTGATGAGAGCCCACCGTGTTCAGCGGCCGCCTCACGCTGCCCCGTTGCCGCGTTAAACAAGGGACGAGATGAGTCTGCAAAGTCGTTGTGTCCCATGTGCGTGAGTGCGAACATGCGAACGCCTTGATTGAAAAAATAATCAATCGCGCTGACGTCCTTTCCTAAAATAAGTGCATTTTGGAAACTCAGGATAATAGCCCGGTCTCCTTGCGCGACTGTCGCCAATAAGTCATCAGCGCTCTTGGCTAGCCGTGTCCGGTTCGCGCTCTCATTAACAAGCGCGGTCACCGCCCTGAGCTTTTCCTCCGCAACACGCCGCGCATCGGCAAAACCTTGCTCGTTTCGAGGTTTCGGACCAACGGCAAGCGCCATGACAACAGCGTCCAGCTGGCCGTCTCGCATTTTTTCAGGGGCGACTTTGGAGAGCCCATCGGGGCCCACGTACATGGACGGTTTACCGGGGATTT
>JAQXEB010000304.1 GCA_029251065.1 Luminiphilus sp. | reverse complement strand
AGGAGGAGCCCTATATTTTCAAGTTTCCGGACGGTAACGCGAGCATAGCGCGCGCCCTCGTGCGACATCTTATTCCCGACGCCGTTTCCGGCAGTACCATGGAGGATCTGGTCACCGCTACGGTGGATTACAGTCGACTCGACAGGCCCAATAACCCCATCAAAATTCGTCTCAACAGTACCGTCGTCAGAGCGCAAAACACGTCCGATGCTGCGTTCGTTGACGTCGCTTATGTGCACAAGAGTCAGACCTATCGCGTGCGAGCCAAGCACGCCGTCATGGCCTGCTACAACCAGATCATTCCGCACTTGTGCCCCGAGGCGAGTCAGGCGCAGAGCGCAGCGATTGGTGAGTCAACGAAAGTCCCTTTCGTACTGGGTACATTCGCACTACGCAATTGGCAGTCGTTCAAAGACGCCGGACATTACATGTTCTACTCACCCGGTGATGTTCTGTTTAAGTACTTGCATCTTGACTACCCGGTGAGTATTGGCAATTACGAGTACGCGCAAGCAACCGACAGGCCTATTGTCGTGACTGCTTGGTACTCGCCAACCGCTCCGGGCTTGTCCGCCAAAGATCAGTACCGGGCAGGACGTATGAAATTACTTGAGATGTCGTATCAGAATTTTGAAGACGATATTATCCAGCACTTTGACGGCATGTTGGGCCCTCACGGGTTTGATGCCGAGCGCGACATGGCGGGCATTACGCTCAACCGCTGGCCACACGGTTACGCCTATGAGTTTGAGGGCATTGGAGTCAACCCTAGCTACAACCGATACAGTGGGCCTCACATTGCAGGACGCGCGCAAATTGGACGCATCAGCATTGCCAACTCGGACTCAGAGGCGCATGCCTATGTGGACGGGGCGGTGGATGCAGCGGATCGAGCGATCGATGAGCAAATTAAGTTGGCTGGTGGCTAGCGGCGTCAATGAGCCGAAGGCGCGAAAAATTCGATAGCGACCTGACCGACCCGTAGACGATAAATACTGAGCCTGTGCGCAAAAAGGAGTACGGAGTAATGATGAAAAACGAACTAAGAACAATATTGGGATCAGCCGTATGTTGAAAAACCTAGCTACGTTGACCTGTTTGATGACTGTCAGTGCACTCGCTGCCGCCGAGACGATCCACCCCGCCAAACTGTCAAGCACCGACCTGGCGGGTTACGCGTTCAAAAACCCCGATACCATCGTGACGGAGACGCCGACCGGCAAGATACGCGACATTACCTCGCTCAAATCCTCAGATGGCAAGTTTGCGTCAGGCATGTACAGCGCCGGTCATTCACGCGTTGAAATCACCGAACCCTACGGCGTCGACGAGTTCATGTTTTTTCTTGAGGGCAGCGTCACGCTGACATCCGATGATGGCAGCCAAATGACCATCAACGCTGGCGAGGCAGTCACCATTGCCAAAGAGTGGACTGGGGTTTGGGAAACCGATGGCTACCGAAAGATTTGGGTGATTTATTCGGCGTCGGGGGAGGGCCTGTGAGGTTAGCCACGTTAGAGATTCCGAACGGTAAGGGTGGATTGAATGTGCAGGCAACGAGATCATTCTGAGGCTAAATCGGATCTGTCGTCGCTCATTTTTGAAATGTCCCCTGTACTGGATCACAGGCCGTGGGTATTTGTGTCAGTCACCACTGACCCTGCCGCCTGTCTTCGCGACAAGCCGCTGGCGATTTTTCTTAAAAGTGAGGGAGTTACGCTGGTGCCTCGCCACGAAGACGCGAGGGAAATTACGAATTGCAGTGCCACATTCGCACGAATTTTACTTCAGATTCACTCCAGTCTTGAAGCCGTTGGACTGACTGCAGCGGTCGCTCAAGCGCTCGCCTCCGAAGCGATTAGTGCCAATCACACTGCTGCCTATTATCACGACCATATCTTCGTGCCCTTTGATCAGGCTGATGGTGCGCTTATGTGTTTGACGTCATTGTCTGAGAGGAAGCAAACAGAGGGCGCTGACCGACCTTGAGGGTGTCTCGAGGCACCGATTCGGTGCATAAAATAGGTTAAATGTGTCAAAACGGAACTTTTTTGAGGGTTTTGAAATCCCCTATTTATTCTAAATTATTGAAAAATAACAGTTATATTTGTTTGGTCTGCCTTTGGCTTGTCACAATTCTGGACATCGATATACTCAGACGTGAAAGTAGTGTTAAACACGCCTTTGGCAGTTAATGCAAAGAAAACGTGCAAGCCCTCAGAAGAAGGGTTGGTGCGACCAAAACTTAAAGGAAGCTAAAATGATTAAGTCATTGTCGAAAAGGCCAGCATTTGCCCTGGCAGCGTTGACGGTTGCGGTTGCGACAGCGTCCCCCGTTGTCTCAGCACAAGAGCAGTTGGAAGAGGTTATTGTCACGGGATCCCGTATTCCTGTTGATGCGAACTCGATTTCTTCAGTCCCCGTGCAATCGGTCACTGAAGAAGACATTCGCAACTCTGGTGAAATCAATATTGCTGACATCGTGGCCGATATTCCTGCGCTTGTGTCATCACTCACCGCAGAGAACTCAACAACCGGCTCAAATAGTCTTAACCTCAGGGGTTTGGGTGGTGATCGGTCATTGACGTTGGTTAACGGGCGACGACACGTCTCTGGTTTCCGCGGCAGTCAGGCCGTTGACGTCGGTACGATTCCGCGAGCACTGGTTAAAAGCGTTGAAGTGACGACCGGTGGCGCGTCTGCTGTTTACGGAGCGGACGCGGTAACAGGTGTTGTGAACTTTATTCTCAAAGACGATTTCGAAGGCTTCCAGATTGACGTATCAGCCGGTCGTCCAGAGGCGGGTGCTGGGCAAACGTCGGTGGTCGATGTCGCCTGGGGACAAAATTTCAATAATGGTCGTGGTAATGTTGTTTTGACACTGAGTTCTGAGAATGACAAGGGCATAACCATTGGCGATCGGAGCTGGTCGCGTGACAACGGCATTGACGAGACTTTAGCCAATCCAGATCCCAACGGGCCCGCGCGCGCCGTGGTCCAGGACCCTCGGTTTTGGCTAACGTCACAAGAAGGTTCTGTTGCCCCCGGCTTTGGTGGGCGCGGTGATACGTATATTGACCTCAACAATAATGGCATTGCCGACTGTCAGGAATCAGAGGGCGGTCGAGTAGGCTATCTCGCTGGCTGCTGGATTACAGGCTCAGACGGTTCCGTGCGCGTCAACCAAGACGGGACCGTCATTGACGGCCTCTGGGGGACGGGCGGTGACGGCGGGCGTGTCAGCTTCAACCG
Organism: Luminiphilus sp.; assembly: GCA_029251065.1. Classification (GTDB taxonomy): domain Bacteria; phylum Pseudomonadota; class Gammaproteobacteria; order Pseudomonadales; family Halieaceae; genus Luminiphilus. The sequence goes on along the minus strand of JAQXEB010000304.1, from coordinate 51 downwards.
TGACTCACTGTACCCAAAGACCGACCGCCAAGTGGTGAACTTTAATGTCAA
>JAQXEB010000303.1 GCA_029251065.1 Luminiphilus sp. | reverse complement strand
TCCGGAGTTCGCGGTGACGATGGTGCAGTCCATTTTTCGAAGTAAACGCGACATGAGATCAAGATTTTCGGGCATGTCGTCAACGATGAGAATCGTACAATCTTCGAAGGTCTCAGTGGGGCGGTTGTTCGTGGCTGCGTTTGAGGGCGCCTTCGTCGCAGTGCTGAGTAGCGCGGTCATCTCGGTAAGACCTTTAACCAACGGTGCGATCGCCTCGTCCTCTGATTCCAGCAACATTTCGGCGTAGCCTTTGACTGCCGCGATGGAATTGAGCATGTCGTGTTGGTTTGCGTCATTGCCCTCAATCATGGTGTTGAGGCGTTCCATCGCGTCCTTCAGAGACACAATGTCCTCTGAAAGATCATCACTGCACGAGGACTGGAGGCCGCTAAGCGCTGGAATGAGGCGCTTACCGAGCTGAGAAACCTTTCTTAAAGCCTGTTTCGACACAAAAATGGACCAATCGCTAGGTGAAATCGACCTAAAGTATATCGCGCTTACGACTTTGCACTAGTGGGGATAGGCGAGAGCGACAGCTTCAGTTAGAATTGTGAATATTCCACAATGAGTATGGTGTCATGCTGGACCAAGTTGAAATCTTCCATGGCTTAAGTAGCGATGAGTTAGCGGCGCTTGAGCACTCGAGTACGTCCGAGACTTATTCAAAAAATACGGTCGTCATTCAGGAGAATGAGCCGGCTGATGCGCTCTATGTAATTGAGTCAGGACGGGTCAAGGTTTACTGCAGTGACAAGAACGGCAAAGAGTTCATTATGAACTCGTTGGGCGTTGGCGATTACTTTGGTGAACTTGCGTTGCTTGATGACTCAGCGCGCTCAGCGTCGGTGCGAACGGTTGAGCCCTGTCAGTTTCGGATAGTGAAGAAAGAAGATTTCTCGAAAGTTCTTTCGGACAATCCAGGCATCACACAGCAACTGTTGGGCAACTTGGCCGCACGCGTGCGTAAGCTGACGACCGATGTTAAAAACCTCGCATTACAGGATGTGTATGGACGCGTGGCCAACGTGTTGATGGATCTGTCGCATGAACGTGGTGACGGCACCTTGTTTGTGCCCGAGAAACTGACACAACAAGATATTGCGGATCGGGTTGGCGCCTCTCGTGAAATGGTCGCACGTATCCTCAAGGATCTGACTATTGGCGAGTACATTCGATTTGAAGGTCGTCACATCGTCATCAATACAAGATTACCCGCTAAGTACTAAGAGTCCTCGGGCGTCTCTATGGTCGCCACCGTTGAGGTAATTCGGCCGCGGGAAAGCGTTATGGATAGGTCTTGCCCTATTGCGACCGAGTCGCTTTGTCGGAGTACGGTGCCTTGATGGTCCGTCACAATGGCGTAGCCGCGCTTTAACGTCGCCTCTGGGCCCAGGGTTGTGAGCAGCTGTGTGAGATATCTTACCCGCTCTTCGTTGCGTCGCCTTACTTTGTCGATTTGTCCGGGTAGGCGAGCAGCCAGTGTCTTTGCCAATTCTTTTCTTGATTTAATCTGCGCGCTGGGTGAAGCGCCAGTCAACTGAAATTGTCGTTTGGCCAGTAACTGTTTGTCCGCTGTGAGACGTTGCTTAATGAGGTAGCCTGCTCGCTCGCGTGCGCGCTGGAGTTCGCTCGCAAGTGTTGAGAGCTGTTGTCGTGGATGCCTAAGACGGGTTTTCAACTGGGAAAGCAACGCCGCCTGCTCGCTTATTTTTCGTTGCGAAAGGAGTTTTAGTCGATCCGTTTGATTGTCGATGATTTGTAACCATTCTAGCGAGTCCCTTGTGATGAGCTCGCCCGCTTGCGAGGGTGTTGCCGCTCTGAGATCAGCGACCAAGTCTGAAATGCTGTAGTCAATCTCGTGCCCAACGGCGGAAACGATAGGTATTCGGGAGCGAGCGATGGCTCTGGCAACGACCTCTTCGTTAAAAGACCAAAGGTCTTCGAGCGATCCGCCGCCTCTGCCGACAATGAGGACGTCGAGGTCAAGTTCGCCCGCTGCCGCGCGCTCATTAGCATGGGCAATGGCATCTGCTATTTGTTGTGCGGCGGCTGCGCCCTGCACCTGCACAGGAAATAGGAACAGGTGGCTGAGTGGCGACCGTCGTGCCAAAACACTGGCAATGTCCTCAACCGCTGCGCCCGTAGGGGAAGTAATAATACCGATCCGCTCACAGTGCGCAGGGATAGGGCGTTTTCGAGAGGCTTCGAACAAACCTTCGTCGAATAACTTCTTCTTCAGTGCTTCAAGCGCGCGCTGTAGCGCACCGTCACCTGACGCTTCCATGCCATCGACGATCAGCTGGTAGTCGCCTCGAGCCTCGTAAATTGAGAGTAGACCACGGACGATTACAGAGTCTCCGACTTTAGGCTGAAAACTCACTCGCATATTGGCTCTGCGGAACATGGCGCATCTCAACTGTGAGCGCCCGTCTTTTAGGGTGAAGTACCAGTGGCCGGAACTGGGCTGAGACAGATCACCAATTTCCGCCTCGACACAGACTTCGCCTAATTGGTTTTCAAGGAGAGACTTCGCTTTACGATTAAGCTCGGTGACGCTTACCGGTGTGGGTTTTGTAAGAGGCATTGGTATTGTTGCGACCCTGGTGAGATTGTTCGTGATAAAGCATAAGCGTACAATACGGCGTCTATCCAACGCGACTACTACGAGGTATTGATGCTACGTATCGCTCAAGAAGCGCTGACGTTTGATGACGTTCTCCTGTTACCAGGATACTCAGAGGTGACAGCGAAAGACGTTTCATTGGTCACTCGGTTGACAAAAAATATCAATCTGAACGTCCCGTTGGTTTCAGCAGCAATGGACACTGTGACCGAATCTCGACTTGCCATTGCCTTAGCACAAGAGGGTGGCATCGGTATCGTCCATAAAAACCTGACGATTCAGGAGCAAGCCGAGCAGGTCCGCCGTGTTAAGAAGTTTGAAAGCGGTGTTGTTAAAGATCCGATCACCATTGATCACACCGCTACGATTGCCGAGCTGATCGAACTGACCCGCGCTAACGGTATTTCGGGTGTCCCGGTAATGAAAAATGGAGATCTTGCGGGCATTGTGACGCGTCGCGATTTGCGGTTTGAGACCGATACGTCGCAGTCCATATCGGCCATTATGACGCCTAGAAATCAGCTGGTGACCGTAAAAGAGGGCGCCTCCTCGGACGAGGTCCAACATCTACTTCACAAACATCGTATTGAAAAGATTTTGGTCGTCGACGATGCGGGTGTCTTAAAAGGTTTGATCACGGTAAAAGATTTCGATAAAGCGGAGTCGTTCCCCCACGCCTGTAAAGACCGTTTCGGTCAATTGCGTGTTGGTGCCTCCGTAGGTACAAGTACCGACACCGATGAGCGTGTCGACGCGCTGGTGGCCTCGGGTGTCGATGTTCTCGTGGTGGACACTGCTCACGGTCATTCGCTCAACGTCTTGAACCGAGTTCGTTGGATTAAAGAGAACTTTCCATCGGTTGACGTCATCGGTGGCAATATCGCGACGGC
>JAQXEB010000302.1 GCA_029251065.1 Luminiphilus sp. | reverse complement strand
CGGTGAGTTTGTTTTCATACATCAGCATGAGTCTTGGGATGAGTACAACGTGCATCAAAATAACAACCGGCAGTCCGGCACCAAAGGTGTTCACCAAAACACTCGTCGGTACGCCGACTGCGTACTGCTCAGCAGTCAGTGAAAAAAATGGAAGTCCGCCGATGATGGGCCCAAAAAAATCGAGGGCCCAAAACGCAGCTAAAATCCAAATATTCCTTCGCCACTGCAACGACGCCATGAATTCGGCGAAATTAAAACCCTGAGCCCTCAACCAATACAACGGTATCACCACGTAGACAGCCGTATTGGCAAACATCCAGAAAACGACATCGATCCAATCGAAAACTCCTGACTCGAAGACAAATGGTCCCGGAAAGTGAAGCCCAATCGAGAACCCAGCGCCGAGGAAAAGTTGTGTGACAAAGACGTAAGCAAATGCAATCCAGACCTCTGCGGTCGCTCGGTCGCGATTCACCCGATACAGAGACGCCCAATTAAATGACTCTCTTTGGCGAGTGAGAAACAACAGAAGAAATACAGTCAACACCAAGACGGGGAAGTACATCAGAAGGAGACTTGAGGCGGCCTCCATCGCGATGGGCGGGATGGCAACTGCGGTACTCTCTGTCATAAAAAAGAGCCCCGCGACCAACAGCCAGCCCACCGCTAAAATCAAGCCTGCATGATATCGTTTAGTCATATTGTCGCGCCTTGTGTGAATTTTGTGCCCAGCCGTTTGTCAGAAAAAAATGATATCTCTGAGAACCATGCTGGGGTCAACATCCTACGGACTTTCGAGTAGTAAAAGCAGGGAGGCACAGCGTCTATTCAGCGCAATCTGCGGTAAAACGCTTTATGATTTGCCATGAGTTTATAACCGCAGGATTAAGCCATGCACCGCACTCTTTACCCATTTGTAGCTCTAACATGTATCGGACTACTGTCCTCCTGCGGTGACAACACATCGATGGATTCGAAGCCATCCGTGCTGACTGAGGGAATCAGAGCGACGGCATCAGGTGCGCAAATTACCGCCGACTGCGAAACAGCCCTCAGTGAGGCGAAGGCCGCATTTGTCGCTCTCGAGGCGCAAACCGGCGAAGCCACTGTTGAGCGCGTATTTGGTCAATACGAAACCATGGCGGATGCGCTGACCGGAATCGGTGACGTCTGGCATCTGCGTTCTGTTCACCCCGACGCTGACGTTCGAGAAGCCGCCAACACCTGTAGCGAGCATCAGTCAGACTTCCTCTCTCAAATCGGCTTATCACGCCCCTACTTTGATCGAATCGCCGCGATCGACACCAGCGAGCTCAACGCCGTCGAGCGACACATGGTGAAGGAGGCGCTTGAAGACTTTCGCCGATCGGGCGTTGACCGCGACGCGGCAACACGCCAAAAAATTCGTACGCTTCAAAGCGACATTACGGCGCTCGGAAATGCGTTTGACAAAAACATTCGAGAAGACGTCCGGTCTGTCCAAGTGGACGCAAGCGACCTGGCGGGATTGCCGCAAGATTATATTGACGCACATCCGGCAGACGACACTGGATTAGTCACGATTACGACCGACTACCCTGACCTTTATCCCGTCATGACCTATGCAAAAAGTGACAGTCTGAGAAAGGCCCTACGAATTAAGGCCCGGTCACGAGGCTACCCGGCTAACAAAGGCCTTTTAGAGCAGCTGATCACGAAACGCCACGAGCTTGCCGGTATTTTAAGCTTCCCGTCGCACGCGGCACTGTCCATGGACAGCCAAATGATCGAGTCGCCCCAGAATGCCCAAGCGTTTCTTGACAGTATCGGGGATGCATTGAAGGTACCCGTCCAAGAAGAGTTGACAGTCATGCTCTCTCGTCTTCAACAAGACCAGCCAGGTGCTGAATCGGTTGAAGTGTGGCAGTCCGGGTACATACAGAATCTGCTCCGCCTGGAAGACTACAAACTGGACGCCCAAGAAGTGCGAACGTACTTCCAATATCCACGCGTCCGCGATGGGATTTTTCAACTCACTGAAGACTTATTTGGCGTCGAAATCACGCCATGGGATACCCCAACCTGGCATGAAGACGTTGAGACTTATGAAATAAGGGAGAACGGTGTTTTGCTTGGTCGGTTTTACATGGACAATCATCCGCGGCCCTTTAAGTACCAGCACGCTGCCCATTGGACGCTGCGGACAGGCATTAAAGACAAGCAGATCCCCATGTCAGGTCTGGCCCAAAACTTTCCGAAAGGCCTGATGGAACACAGCCAAGTCGAGACTTTCTTGCATGAGTTTGGTCACCTGCTGCACAACATGTTTTCCAGTACACAAACATGGTCACCGGTGGCTGGAATGTCGATGGAGCGGGACTTTGTAGAAGCACCATCACAAATGCTCGAAGAGTGGATCTGGGATTTCGACACCTTGAGTAAGTTTGCAATTAACGAGCAGGGGGAAACTATTCCGCGCGCGCTCGTCGATAAAATGGTCAGGGCTCGCCACTTCGGTCGAGCAATCGGAACAGCGACGCAAGTCTACTATGCCAACCTGTCACTCAACGCTTACAACCGGGACCCAAGCTCTTTTGACCTCGACGATTTGACCCGAGAACTCGAATCGAAGTACGCCGCTTACCCGTATCTCCCGGGCACACATTTCTACGCAAACTTTGGGCACTTAAACGGCTACAGCTCCAATTACTACACGTACCAATGGTCGCTCGCCATTGCGACCGATCTTTTTTCAAAGTTTGAAGAAGGTGGTCTACGCAACACCTCAGTCGCCAATGACTACCGCCGCAAAGTGTTAGAGGCGGCGGGCAGTAAGCCTGCGACTGAGTTTGTCGCTGATTTTCTGGGTCGCCAATTTAGTACCCAAGCCTATATCAAATCACTGCAAGACGAGGACTAAAGCGCTCGGTACTCAAGGTGGTCAGTCGCTCAGGGAAGGCAGCGAACAGCCCAAAGGAACAAATGTCGCAGGCGCCGTACCGCGTTTTTGAACACGCCTAAAGCTGACGGTAAAAGACTGAAGACTGACCAACAGGCAACATCCATTCAGATGATTGCAAGGACCGGCCGCCGTTCAATAGTGACCATCTGATCGCTAGCCCCTAAAACCTCGGCAAACTCGTCCCTTCGGCGCACTCAACACACTTTATATTGACATAGTTAGTGCCAATATGTGAGGGTCTTAGTCTAGGTGGCGCCCCACCCGGCCAGCGCTACGAACTGCACCGCGACCAAAACTACTCTTTGGTAACGGCGCTCTAGACTAACGAACGCGCTGACGGCACCACCGGTGAGTTCAGCATTTGGAGATACGCGTGTCCGCTCGCTCTAAAATTTGGCTGTTTCCTGCCCTGCTCTACGGCATTTTTGTCATCTGGTACACCGACCTAG
>JAQXEB010000301.1 GCA_029251065.1 Luminiphilus sp. | reverse complement strand
TGGCCAACGATCGTCTTGCCGCCAACGCCCTCCACCTCAATGATTCGAGCCTATCGAGGGCCTGAGTACGATCGCCTCGAGCCCTCCGCTGTCGCGCAACTCATTGAGCGTCCTATATCGATCGTGGCGCCGTCTAACCGCATCGGATTGCGAACGAATACAGCACTCTCACTAACGCACAGCGCGCACGCGACAGAAATGGTGTCTTCGGGCGTTCAACCAGGGACAGTTCAGGTAACTCACGACGGACAGGCGATTATTTTACTCGCCGACGCACAGACAATTGGCGGATACCCACGCGTATTGCAATGTGCCAGTCGTTCAATCGATGACCTCGCGCAATTGCGCGTTGGCGATCCGTTCTCACTGACACTGCTTGACTACCCAACCCACTGACTCGAAAAGGTGCTGAGCACAGGACCTTGCTCAGTTGGCGCCTGGAACAATATTGATGGGTGACGACCAAGCACGCTCTTGCAACGTCTTTGCAAGCGTCGGACGAGGCGCTACACCCGCTCTGATGGCATCCCAAGTCGACCAACGGCAGGTTGGATTTTCGATGACACGTGCGTAGTAGAAAGCTCGGACCGATGGATCAAATTCAGGATCACTCCAAAGCGCCGACAGCTGTGCGTCACCGGTCTCTGGATTGATCGCACAGGTGGAAATATCCACTCGCGCGCCGTTATCGGGACAGCGGTTAGTTTGACTATCCACCAAGGCGCCACCCGCACACGCGACGTCGATTACTTCTTCATGGGATTGGCCAGACGCATCCACCCAACCTTTAATCACCTGGAGCCGCTGCAGTGGCGCACTCGCAGGATCCGCCGCCGCCATCATTAAAAATTTGGGCGCACGCGCGTCGTCCGTCGATAACAGAATATCAGCGCCCATCGTGACGCCATTGGCGTAAGCCAGAGAAACAGCCTCTGCGGACGCAAGCATTGTTTCATCCAAGTCGGCACCAGCAAAAAATCGTAACTGAATGCGCGGTCCAGAGGTCGCAAACACTTCCTTTCTGCGAAACGCGTCATAGAGGGAGTCTCGCGTATTCTCCTCCGCCCATGCGGCGGCCAATCCAGAGGCACCAAACGTTGGCGTTGCGCCCATGATGTACATCCCGCCCTCTTCGTTGGAGTAGCCCGAGGTGCCGCGCGCTGAAGGACTTGTGATCGCGGCAATCTTACTCCCCCAGTAAAACGTCTGCGCCTCGAGGCCCGTGTAAGGAACAGACCCCCGCTGATTCGCCTTGCTGGAAAGAAGACCCAATTTTGAGACGAAATTATCTTCCTCAATCGCAGCCGCACCCGAGTGTGTGTCACTGGACCCAATGAAACCGAATTGATACGGATTTTGAATACCAGACTGCTCAAGTGCCAGGCCATTGAGCAGCGCTTCTCTCACGTACGAGCCATTGAGCGCGCTGATGGCATTGGTGGCAACGCGATAAGGCATAATTTCAAAACCCGCAAACTCATCGCGCGTCGACAGTAACGGGTGTGTCTCGGAAGTGCCTTTGACCTGCGTTATTTCAACAATGGGTTCATTGCGCATACGCTGTATCGCGTAGTCATCGTCGAGCGGATTACCGGCCCAATCTTCCAATTTGAACATCTGCCCGTTTGAGCCATTGGAGTTGTGAGGAATGGACATGCTCTCCACGCCCTTAGCCCGCAGCTCGTCCATCCAGTCCCAGAGATCCTCGGGGTTCACTGAGTGGAATCGTGAGAACGGCTCTCGGGGTAACAGATCGCTCCCTTTGAAAATCACGTTGCGGTGTAAATTGCCCATGTCCGCAGTCGATGAGGTGTACTCGTAGGCGACAAAGGTTGTGAACTGACCCGGATCGTTGTATTCGTCGGCGGCAAGAATAATATCCTCCCAAGCGGATCGGATGACACCCAGCACTTGATCTTGGTCGACATTGCCCGAACGAACACCGAACACGGCCCTCGGTAAGAAAGTCGCGAAGGTCCCTAACCGACGCGCCATACTAAAAAAATCCGTGTCGTAGTTATCGGGCGCATTTAGACCGTGATAGGGATTGGCAAACTCCGTTTTAGAAAAATCAGTACCGGTCTCCGCCGAGGCTTTGACCAAGCCGAGAAACATCGCGTGGTCGGTGACCGCGTAAAAGTCGAGGGGACGTGACAACTTCATTTCGAATCCACCCGGATTCGTCAGCGCCTCACCTTTGGCGAATCGATAGGCGTCGTAAGGGGTTGCTTGGGTTCCCATTGCATATCCATCGAAGGAATATTCGGTGTGAACGTGCAAGTCGCCATAGAAGGCTGTTCGGTCTCCCATCTTAATTGAAGTCGCCGCATCCTGAACGTCCGTCGGGGTCAGGTCGACGCCCCGTTCGAGCAAGGTTGTGTCGGACTCGAACACACTGGCAAGCCAGTTGCCGTCGGGGTCTTGGACAATGAGTAACTCGTCAATTTTCGCGGTGCTGGCAATAATCTCCGGATTATTGTGAACATCCGCCATGGTGCTAAATGCTTCACTGGACTGCTCGACGGTGTCACTAGAGCAGGCAACCAACAATGCTGTTAA
>JAQXEB010000300.1 GCA_029251065.1 Luminiphilus sp. | reverse complement strand
CACGTCATTCAGACCCCTTTTTCCAAAAGAAAAAAAGCGCGGCGAAAGTCACGTATTGAATTACATTCAAGTCCCTCGCGGCGCTACATTTGACTCGCTGAGCTCGGGCATAAGAGTGCCCGACGCGGAAAATCAGTTGCGACTCATTAATGGCTATTACCCCAGCGGCGAACCCCGCACCGGAGACTGGCTAAAAGTGCTTCGCTAGGCGCTCTGCTTGATCTGGATTTCGTGACATGATGGCGCAGCAATAAGGGGAAATATCATGCGCGTCATAACAATAATTATGCTGTCTTCACTGTTGAGTCTGATCCAAACAGTGAGTGCAGAGACGGTGGTCTACACCGCCAAGCTTGTCCGCACAATGGAGCCTGCGCTACCCGAGGCGACTGCCGTTGCCGTGGAAGACGGGAAGGTCCTTGCGGTAGGTTCGCTCGACTCACTTAAAGCGCTCATTGCAGCCCGCAGCGCAAGAATTGATCGGCAGTTTGAGCAATCAATCATCACACCGGGGTTTATCGACCCACACGTTCACCCCACGTTACCGGCAGTGCTTACTCAGTTTCCGTTTCTTGCACCTGATGATTGGCGCCTGCCAACAGGCGATTTCCCCGGCGCTAAAACACCCCAAGATTATCGTAAAAAACTGCACGAGCTGGTGGCGCAGAATGATACGCCCGGCATTCCATTTATTGCTTTCGGTCACCATCCGCTGTGGCACGGCCCTGTCTGGCGCGAGGACTTGAACGCTTGGTTTGGCGACACGCCCGTCATGATTTGGCACCGCTCCTTTCACGAAATTGTGGGTAACGATGCGGCTTGGGCATTACTCGGGGTAACTGAAGCTGACGCTGAGGCCGTTGAGGAGGGTGCCAACTGGGAGCGAGGTCATTTTTATGAGCTTGGTCTGCGCGCTGTATTCCCAAAAATGGGTTTCTTATTTGAGCCCACTCGCTACGGACGTGGCATGCGAAATTTCCTCGCCATGATGCACGAATCTGGCGTGACCACCGCCGCTGACATGGGTACGGGCATCTTTGGCAATCCGGTTGCTGAAATTAAGGCCGTGAAAGCGGCCGTTGCCTCAGACCCAGTGGGCGTGCGTGTATTGCTCACGCCGATCATCACGGACTTTATGACACGAGGTAAATCACCTCAGGAAGCCCTCGATGAAGTTCGAGAGTGGCAGGCACTGAACACCGAACGAGTGGCAGTGGGCAACCACTTCAAACTCATGATTGACGGCGCGATATTCTCTGGGCTGTCTCAAATGGGTGCACCGGGTTATCTCGACGGTCACAGCGGTGTTTGGATGGTCGATGTTCCGAATCTCAAGGCCTTTGCAGAGCGGTTTTGGGAGGCGGGTTTTCAGCTCCACGCACACAGCAACGGCGATGCGGCAACGGCTCGGTTTATTGAACTCTTAGAATACCTGCTCGCAGAAAACCCCAAGCGCGATCACCGGATGACGCTTGAGCACTTTGCCTACAGTACCGAAGACCAAAATCGAAAACTTGCCGCCCTGGGCGCTGCTGTTTCTGCCAATCCCTACTATCACTACATACTCTCCGAAATGTACAGCGGGGACTGGCTTGGACCTGATCGTGGACCACAGATGGTTCGCCTCGGATCACTCGAGAAGAAAGGGGTTCCAATAGGATTGCACTCCGACAGTCCTATGGCCCCATTATCGCCACTGACATTGATGTGGACCGCGGTTGCTCGAGAAAATCTATCGGGGGAGCGCACCGGCCAAGCAGAGCGCATGACGCGTATGGGTGCCTTGAAAGCCGTCACTATTGATGCCGCGTGGATTCTGGGTCTGGAAAATAGCATCGGCTCCATTCGTGCGGGGAAAGCCGCTGATTTTGCCATTCTTTCCGACGATCCCCTGTCGGTGCCCATAAATCAATTGCGATCGATCAAGGTGATCGGTACTGTCTTCGCGGGCATTGCACACCAAAATTAATTATTGGGGTTTTTATGAGCGCTTTATCGTCTTCATTCACTTTTGCTAACGGTACGACGATCGATAATCGATACATGTTGGCCGCCTTGACGAACCTTCAAAGTGGCGCAGACGGCGTCTTGAGCGACGATGAATATCATTGGCTGACCCGACGTGCCCAAGGGGGCTTTGGCCTGACCATGACCTGTGCCACCTCGGTGCAGCATCGAGGGGTTGGCTTCCCCGGTCAATTAGGCGCCCACGACGATCAGCATATGCAGGGTCTCCAGCGTTTGGCTCAAGGCATCAAGGCACAGGGCAGTCACGCGGTGGTTCAGCTTCATCATGGTGGTATGCGCGCGCTGGGTAGCTATTGCGACGACACGCCCATGTGCCCGTCTGACGATGAGGCCACAGGATCAAAGGCGATGACGGTTGAGGAAGTGGAGGGGTTTATTGAGGACTGTATAGCGGCCGCTGTTCGCTGCCAGAAAGCAGGCTTTGACGGCGTGCAGCTCCACGGTGCACACGGTTACTTACTTGCGCAGTTCTTAAGCCCCGAATTGAATCGGCGTGATGATGCCTACGGCGGCTCACCTGAGAAGCGTGCGAAGCCCCTTATGGATATTATTGCCGGTATCAATCAATCCTGCGGTCGAGCCTTCAGTCTGGGTGTGCGCCTCTCACCGGAGCGTTTTGGCCAGCGGACAGAGGAAATTCGCGATCTAGCGGCAGATCTTTTAGTCGATCCACGCATTGACTACCTCGACATGTCGCTGTGGGATGTGTTTAAGGATGCAAGCGACGAGGCGTTTTTAGGCGCATCGCTGCTTAAAATTTTCGCCGACCTGCCACGCAAGGGTGTAGCCCTTGGCGCTGCCGGTAAACTCTATTCTGCGCTTGACTGTGAGCGTGCGATCGAACACGGACTCGACTTTGTCATTATAGGTCGAGCAGCCGTTGTTCACGCTGACTTCCCTGCACAAGCCTTGTCAAATCCAGCCTTTAAAATGTTGGATTTACCGGTGTCGCGCGATCACCTTGCGAGTCAAGGGCTAAGCCCAACATTCATCGATTATATGGCGTCTTGGAAAGGCTTCGTAGCGGCGTAATGCCGGGTGTTATTGACTAACCAAAACGCGTATCCGCCACGAACGGGTTAGACGCGCGTTCTCGTCCAAACGTTGAGTCTGGCCCATGTCCTGGAAGGAACTGCACGTTGTCACCAAGGGGAAACAACTTCTCTCTAATCGAATGAATTAACTGATCATGATTACCCATCGGGAAGTCAGTTCGACCGATAGAGCCCGCAAATATGACGTCACCAACCCACGCGAACTGCTGTTTTGTGTCGTAGAAAACAACGTGGCCAGGCGTGTGTCCGGGGCAATGGATGACGGCCAGCTCAAGATTGCCGACGGTGACCGTCTCGCCATCAACTAACCATCGATCGGGCTCAAAAGCCTCCGCGGTTGGGAAACCCGACATCTCGCACCACTTCGGCAAATTATCAATCCAAAACCGATCTGCTTCCTCCGGTCCTTCGATCGGAACACCCCACTGCTTCCTCAGCACATCAGCCGCAGCGCAATGATCCATATGCCCATGCGTCAACAAAATCTTCTCCACTTTTGCCTCCATCTTCTCGATGGCGGCTTGAATCAGATCGATGTCGCCACCGGGATCAACGACCGCGGCTAACCCCGTCTCATTGCACTTAATGACGGAGCAATTTTGCTGATAGGGGGTCACGGGGACAACCGAGACAGACAGGCTCATGACGCAGTCTCCGACGAATCACCCGTCGCGGTCTCGTCAAGGTCCGCGTTCGGGTCGTTGAAGACCACTTCATCCAGCTGACCCTCGTGGTAGGCCACCACGGTCGAAACCGTGGCGTCGCCTGTGACATTCACGGCTGTTCGCACCATGTCCAGCAGTCGGTCAACACCCAATATAAGCGCAATCCCCTCTACTGGAAGCCCTGCTTGCGTGAGAACGAGTGAGAGCATAATGAGACCTGCACTGGGCACTGCAGCGGTTCCAATCGACGCAAGGGTTGCGGTAAGCACCACCATCAGGAGCTGCGAACTCGTCAGATCAATGCCGTAAACCTGCGCAATAAAGACGGTCGCGACGCCCTGCATAATCGCAGTCCCATCCATATTGATCGTCGCCCCCAGAGGCACCGCAAATCCAGCAACACTCTTATTAACACCCAGACGTTTTTCAACCGTTCGCAATGTCACAGGTAACGTCGCCCCTGACGAGGATGTCGAAAACGCAAAGGCCCACACTCGGCGCATTTTTTGTCGAAGCATAGACGGTGATAAGGGAGTGAGCGTTCGCAGTACCAAACCGTAAACGACAAATCCGTGGAACAGGAGGACGCCAAGCAAGGTAAAAAAGTACGCTGCAAGATCAAAAATAGTCCCAAATCCCATGGTCGCAAACAGCTTAGTCAACAGTGCAAAAACACCGTAGGGTGCCAGCTCTATCAGAACACCCACCATTTTCATAACGACAACTTCCATGTCCTGGAACCACGCGATTAAGCGCTCACCGGCAGCGCCCGCGCGCGTCAGGGCAAATCCAACCAACAATGCAAACACGATGACTTGCAGCATATTGCCCTCAGCCATCGCCGCAACTGGGTTCGTTGGGAAAATATTGATCAGTGTTTCTTTGATCGGCGGCGCTTCTTTTGCAACGAAGTCAGAGCTTGCGACCGCATTGACACCCTCTCCCGGTCCGACCGCTAAGGCAATCGCCAATCCTAAGGTCACGGCGATACAGGTTGTCACCAAATAAAGTCCCAGTGTCTTTCCCGCGATAGGCCCCATGCGACTGCTGGCCCCTAGGGCAGCCATGCCGCAAATAAGCGACACTAAGACGAGCGGTACGACCAAAAGCTTCAACGACGCAATAAATATGCGGCCAAGCACATCAAACACGCCCATGACCAGTCCGTTGTAGAGAAAGCCATAGAGTCCACTCTCGGGGCTTAAGGACGCCAGTGTGATTTCAAGCACCGACCCCAGACCGATTCCCAAGACCATGGCCAATAAAATTCGATTGGTTAATGACATTTTTACTCCTCGCAGGGTTCGGGCCGCCACTCACTGACAGAAACGTCAGCACAGGCATTACAAGCCGAAGGGTACGTCCTTATTAAGCCTGACGCCATGACGGCACAGACGGGCTTGTACTCCATGGTGCAAATCCGCGGACGCGGTGTTTCACAGGTCGTCGTTTGAGTTGTCACCCCTGTAGCACCCGATTGAGCGCTGGGCTTGGTGGTGAGCAGGTCGATCGGCGACGCACATCCAGACAACAACACGATGACGCCAACCCCTAGCCCGTGCCGTGCACTTCTCCTCATAACAGAGGTCATTTCAGTCTTCATTAGTGTCAGTCTCTTCTCATGGACTTAAAAATGCTGGCACGGTTTAGATTCTTAAAGGCCATCCATCATCAATTGACTCGGCGCCTACGACGCTAACAGTGCATCACGCCGATCTTTCAGCACGCGTTGCCGCTCGCTAATCGTCACCGAACTCGACGCCTTGGCCAAGCGGTCGTTTACCCGACGCATTCGTGTGAGCGTCTCCTGAGTCGGCGACCTCATTTTTTTAACGATGGACTCCATGTCGTTCATCTTACCCCAGCAATTCAATACCACATCACACCCGGCCGCTTGCGACTGAGCCGCCAAATCACCGATGTCACCCGATAAAGCCTTCATGTCCAGGTCGTCTGTCATCAGCAAACCGTCAAACCCAGCGGCCTTGCGAATCACGCGACCGATGACGTCCTCGGAGAGCGTCGCACAGTGCTGAGAATCCCATGCCTCATAAATGACATGGGCCGTCATCGCCATACTGGCGTCATTGAGCGCCTTAAACGGCACCAAATCGCGCTCAAGCTCCGTTTGATCAGCAACGACGCGGGGCAGTTCCAGGTGCGAGTCAACAACAGAACGACCATGACCGGGAATATGCTTAATGACTCCCTCGACACCGCCGGCGCTTAATCCGACCAAGCAGGCACGCCCAAGCGCGGCCACCGAGGACGAGTCCTGAGAAAAGGCGCGATCGCCAATGACATCGTGGGCGTTCAACACGGGGACATCCAGTACGGGCGCGCAGGTCACGGATATACCCACCTCGGCTAAATCAAGCGCAAGCGCCTCGTAATTCAGAGTGCAAGCCTCCAAACCCCACTCACGGTTGCGTCGGTAGAGCGCCTCAAAGCGAGCCGCGGGTGGATAGGTCGCCCATTGGGGCGCTTGCATGCGAGCCACTCGCCCGCCCTCTTGGTCGATCAGTATGGGGAGTTGATCGTTACCCGTTACCGCACGCAGTTCACTGGTTAATCGCAGTAACTGCTGACGATCGGCAACATTTCGGCCAAATAAAATAAAGCCAAACGGACGAGTTTCTTTGAAAAAATCGCGCTCTATGTGGGTTAAGGACAGACCCTCTAGACCGAAAATCACAGGTGTCATGACTGTTGTTCCACCACGTTTTTGGGCGTGCACAGACGCACGAGCTCTGCGTTTCCAGGTGAATCAACCACCGAACGCCACGCAACACTGTCAAAACTTAACCACAGCCAGGCCGCGGTGGGAAGACGGCTGAGCGTCAGCTGGGGACAGAGTAATCGGGCAAGCGTCGACAGGGCTGGGTTGTGGCCAATAACCGCCATATTATCTAAACGATCATCCGCCTCTGACAGCCAAGCGATAAGGTCATGTGCGCCGAATGTGTACAGCCGGTCATCGGTTGTCGACACTGTCCCTTCAAGTGCGGTCCAGCCGCTCACAAGGCCTTGAAATGTCTGTTGTGCGC
>JAQXEB010000299.1 GCA_029251065.1 Luminiphilus sp. | reverse complement strand
AGCAGCGGCATGCCCGCCTGATCGGGTGTTAAGCAGTCTTTAAGCCAATTGCAGCGTTTGCAGGCGGCGACAACGTTTTCCCATTTATCCTCGCCGCCTCTCGATGTGGGTATGACGTGGTCGCGTGTGAGCTCCCCGCGAGCCTTTTGGCTCCCGCAGTAAAGGCATCGGTGGTCGTCTCGTCTAAACAAAGTCCGATTGCAGAGCGGGGGAGTGAAGTGGTCAAAGACTCGACCGTGCAGTGCCACAATCGGTTGAAGGGTGATTTTTGAGCGCACCCCCGTCTGTCGTTGAACGCCGCCAAACACTGGGGGGAGCGGGTCCCCGACGCCGTAAATGACATCGCCTCGAGCGTAGGCAGAGATCGCTTCCTGAAGGCTAAGCCAGCCTCGTGGACGCCCTGCCACATCCAATTTTAGGATTGCTTGCATGGCCATCGCTCCCGCGTTTGGCTAACGCTAACCCGTTGGTTCGCGCGACACAACGAAACAAATCGGTTCGAGTCCCTCTCATCGCAAATTTGGCGGTGGCTGTCGCCGATCTTATTTTATTTATTGAAGGCAGCCCCTAATAATGATGTACTGACGCCCGCGCGATAACTTATAAGAACGCGTTACTTTCTAAAGAAAACAAACAATAAGGAGCGGTAATGAAGCGGATAACCCCCAATGGATTTGGTGGCACGGTCCTGCCATTTGCACTGAGCGTGTTGACGGCGAACCTTTTGCTTGCCAATACAGCCCTGGCACAGGATGACAACAGCAACCTCGAAGAGGTCGTGATTACAGGTTCTTACATCAAGGGCTCTGGAACAGACGAGGCCTCTCCGGTCGAGGTTCTGGACAGCGACTACATTCAGAAGCAGGGCGCCTTGACCATTGGCGAACTGACGCAGAAGTTGTCAGTAAGCACCGGTGCCGAAAACAACCCAGATAGCTTTACATCGGGTTCGACCCAAGGAACCTCCAACGTAAACCTCCGCGGCTTGGGTCTTACCTCGACCTTGGTGCTGGTCAATGGCAAACGTCAAACCATTGCGGCAGGTGTTGCAAATGATGGCTCCGTTTTTGTCGATACTGCATCGATTCCAATGGCGGCACTTGAGCGTGTTGAAATACTCAAGGAAGGTGCAACGGCGACCTACGGTTCTGACGCGGTTGCGGGTGTTGTGAACTTTATTCTTCGTGATGACTTTGAAGGCATTGAAATCTCTGCCGGCCATCAGTCAACCGAGAAAAGCTCTCAAACGACCTCTGATGTCAGCGTTCTGGCTGGTTTTGCCATGGGCGAGAAGACGAATGTTATTGTCGCAGGTAGTTTTTTACAGCAAGACCCGCTGAGTTCAGCGGATCGACCTTACACCACGATCAATGCTGTAAGTTCGTTGGGGCGAAGTTTTTTGAACTTAGGTGGCTTGGCTCCCGGTCTTCCGGTGTTTATTGACGGTACTGGTGCCTACGCAGGTACATACGGACCAGGCGAAACCGTTCCTGATGCGAATTGCGAAGCTAACGGTGGTATTTTATCTGGCGGATTTGTTCCAAGTTTGGGCGGTCAAAAGTGTGGATTCCTGTACGGGCCTCGCTTTAATTTGGTGAACGAAGAAGAGCGCACCAACGTCTACACGGCGATCACACATGAAATGGACAACGGCATTACTGTCCGCGGTGAGTTGGGCTTTGCGAAAAATGAGGTGTTGGATAACCCTCAGTCGCCTTCCTACCCCGCACTGAACTTCCCAACTATTGCACCCGGACAAGCTGGCAGCCCCTTCAATGGCTTTGTTCGCTGGTACGGTCGTCCGCTGGGAGCCGAGGCACCCTCTCCGTTGGCACCGCGTAATTCTGAAACACTCAGGGCGTCCCTTGACCTTTCGGGTTCTTTGGACGACGGCGCGTGGGATTGGAATGCGTCACTGACCTACTCTGAGAACGATCGAGAAGGATCTCAGCCTGACACCATAGCATCGCGCTTGACAGCGGCGCTTGCAGGTCAGGGCGGTGAAAGTGGCTCGGAAACATTCAATATTTTCGACCCGAGTCAAAACTCTGCCAGCCTTATTGATTACATCAGCACCAATACGTATACCAATATCGTGACTGACCTAACGGTCGCCGACTTGGTTGTTTCGGGGCCGTGGTTTGATTGGAATGGTCGCACGGTGAATCTTGCTTACGGTGGACAATTCCGTAACGAGGGTTACGAAGTTTCGCGTGATGATATTTCCACACAGACCCTTGATCCACTGACGGGCGAGCTGACAACTGCCGATCTTATTTTCTTGGGTGGCGGCATCGAAGCTGATCTCCAGCGAGATTCATACGCGGCATTTGCCGAAGCGTCCGTGGCGTTGACTGATTCGCTGGAAATGAACATCGCAGCGCGTTACGAGTCGCTTGAGTCTGATAATAGTCTGGATCCGAAGATTGCGCTGCGTTGGCAGGCCACAGACACGGTTGTTGTTCGTGCGTCTATGTCGACAGCATTCCGTGAGGCGTCACTCGTTCAGCAGAACAACCAGTCAACGTCATTGCAGGGGCTTGTCGACGTCGGCGCAACGAGTGCGTTGTTTGTTCGTGTGCTTGCCGAAGGTAGTACAGACCTGAAGCCCGAAACGTCAACCAACACCAACCTCGGTGTAGTCTGGAGTCCGAGCGACAACTTTGATTTCCGTGTGGATTACTGGAAGTTTGACTACGAAGACGTCATTACCGTGCAAAACGCGCAAGGCTTGTTGACTGCCGACCCTAACGGTCCGAATGTCTCGCGGGTCAACGGTGTGTTGAACGGTATGAAGGTCGCTTACTTCAATGCGGCATCGGTTGATACAGACGGATTCGATGTGGCCGCTGATTGGAATCTACCCGCCGGTGATATGGGCGACTTTGGACTTCAGCTCTCGCTGAGTCGCTTCTTGAGTTACGAGATCCCAGACGGTTCAGGCGGTTCACAGGATGTTGTGGGGTCGTTTAACCACAATAACTTTGTGCGGTCCCTGCCTGA
>JAQXEB010000298.1 GCA_029251065.1 Luminiphilus sp. | reverse complement strand
CCATGACCTGAACACCTGCGGTATTGATCGCGCCAATAGGCATCACTAAAGGATCTACAACAACGTCTTCGTGGGATATCCCATAATCAGCAGCACGTTCAACAATCTTTTTGGCCACTGCAAAGCGTACGTTTGGGTCTTCAGAAATGCCGGTCTCATCGTTTGAAATAGCCACGACCGCGGCACCGTATTTCGCGACAAGCGGCAAGACACGCTCGAGCACTTCGTCCTCACCTGTCACTGAATTTACCAAAGCCTTCCCTTGATAGACCGACAGCCCCGCTTCAAGCGCTTCAACAATCGACGAATCAATACTCAGCGGCACGTCCGTAATTGACTGCACTAACTGTATGGCTTCGGCCAGAATTCGCGGCTCATCGGCCAAGGGAATACCGGCATTGACATCGAGCATTTGAGCCCCGGCCGCAACTTGAGCAAGCGCGTCCGCTTCAACCCTGCTGTAGTCCCCATTTTTCATTTCTTCAGCAAGAATTTTACGACCGGTGGGGTTAATACGCTCACCGATGACTATAAAGGGCTTGTCAAAACCCATATGAATTTCTCGAGAAGCCGAGCTAATAATGGTTGTCGTCATGAGTGTCTCCAGCACGATCCCCCATGACGGTTACGTGCAACTATTATTATCAGCCCTAGGGCTCATTGTTATACCGCCGATACAAACATTGCGGCCATTTTTCGCGTGCTCAAGAACACGCGGCTTACCTCAACGACGCTATCGCGCGTCTTCGAACCCTTTATTGGCAATGAGCGCTTTAAGCGTGTCATCCGACACCTCGCTCTCAATGCTCTGACCTATTTGTTGCGCAAGCTCTTGAGGTGACAGACTGGACTCAATCGACGAGGTCACTCGGCGCCATTCGTCAAGATAGGCATCACTGCCCCCCTTATCGGCGCGCATGGCCGCACGGTCAATCGCCGCTTGGAACCGATGCTCAAGTAAATACTTACCCCGTTCACGACCTCGCTTTATCTGGACTTGTGATGGAATATCTCGCCAGTACACGTCAATTCTCTGCAAACGCTTTACCCCTTTATGGAATCATCCGAACAACCTGCTCCTGCAACGAGGAAGCTAACTGGCCGTACCCGGTCTCAATAATTTCAAGTGGAAGGCCTAATCGCTCTGCCGCGCGCGTTGCACTTGCGCGCAATGTATCGTCATGCACTTGCGCCAGATATACCACTTTGCGGTAATGCCCGAACAGCTGTGGCTCTAGCTCAGGGTGCTTGTCCAATTTCAAATCGGCAACTACCAGCCGGTCAAAGTGTTTGGCTAAAAAATCGGTAAGATAAAAGGTTCCAGGCTCGGCTTCAGAAAGCGCGTGGAACACGGCACTCGAGGCATAAAATTCATAGCAATGTGCGCCAGGCAAACGCTCTGCACCAAATTTTCGCGCCACCTCATCGACACCCCCACCGGTGCCACAATCCGCATAAGCAATAAAGAAGCGATCGTAGTTGCCGCATTGGTCAGCGAGCAATGACTCTAGCCGCGCCGCGATACGCTCCGGCCTGTTGTGCAGCGCCGCATCCAGACACTGAATATCGATCTGATCCCAGCTATTGGCCCGCTTCAGCGCAGCCAACTCAGCCGCGAGCGCACCACAGCCGATGACTAGGAGGCGCGACAATAGAAATTAGCCATTTGCAAGACGTCGCTCTTGAACGAGACGAACAGCCGTGGTGGCCGCTTCGGCAGCATCTCTGCAGTAGGCGTCTGCGCCAACCGCCTCGCCGAATTCCTCGTTCAAGGGTGCCCCCCCCACCATAACAATATAGTCATCGCGAAGGCCCTTCTCTTTCAGGGCATCAATGACGACCTTCATGTAGGGCATGGTGGTCGTCAGCAGCGCCGACATTCCTAAAATATCCGGCTTGTGACGCTCAAGCGCGGCAACGTAGTCCTCTACCGCATTGTTAATCCCGATGTCATAAACATCAAAGCCTGCACCTTCGAGCATCATTGCAACCAGATTTTTGCCAATGTCGTGGATATCGCCTTTCACGGTACCAATCACCATGGTCCCAACAGGTTTTGCGCCTGTTTCAGCCAGTAAAGGCCGAAGAATCGACATTCCACCTTTCATCGCATTGGCCGCAAGAAGGACTTCCGGCACAAATAAAATTCCGTCGCGAAAATCGATCCCGACGACCGTCATTCCGTCAACAAGTGCCGTACTGAGGACCTTTTCTGCGGACCAACCACGATCCAACAAAATCTCAGTCCCCTCTGCGATTTCCTCTTTCAGCCCATCGTACAAATCGTCGTGCATTTGCAACACGAGGTCCTCGTCAGAAAGCGCCGACAGAATAATGTCTTCTTCGTCGGACATTGCGTCTATCTCCCCTAAAATCGCCTAGTAGTCTCGGTCGGCGAAAGATGCTTTTTCACGCGCCATAAAATCCAATAGCGCGTCGTCAATCGCCGGATCAAGTGCAGGCGCTTCATAGTCCGCCAACATTTTTTTCCAGATCCCATTTGCCCGCTGCGCGGCATCTAAACTGCCCTCCGCAGACCACTGCTCAAAGCTATTGTTATCGGCAACGGTCGAGCGATAAAACGCCGACTCAAAGTTGGCTAATGTATGTGCCGATCCCAGGAAGTGTTTACCCGGACCAACCTCCTCAAAGGCCTCAATCGCCTGCGCATTTTCAGAAAGGTCCATTCCTTCGAGCAACACGGCGATCATGCTCGCCTGGTCGCAATCCATCACAAACTTTTCATAGCCCATCGCGAGACCGCCCTCGAGCCAACCGGCTGTGTGCAGCATAAAATTAACGCCAGCAAGTGCCGCAGTCTGTAGGGTGTTGGCCGCTTCATAGGCGGCCTGCGCATCGGGAAGCTTTGATCCACAGAGACCGCCACCACTGCGGTACGGAACGCCTAAACGCCGTGCAAGCGCCGCCGTTGCGTAAATGACTTGAGTGGGCTCTGGCGTCCCAAACGTGGGCGCACCTGTTGCCATCGACACCGCGGCAGCGAACGTTCCAAAGACGACCGGACAACCGGGGCGTATCAGCTGGGTCAGCGCGATACCGGCCATCGCTTCCGCCAAAATTTGCGTACAGGTCGCCGTGACCGTCACTGGGGACATCGCACCGGCTAATATGAAGGGCGAAACGACGCATGACTGATTATTGCGGGCGTAAACCTTCAGCGAACCCAGCATGGTCCCATCGAACACCATCGGCGAGTTCACATTAATGAGGCTTGTGAACACACAGTTTTGGTCAACGAACTCTGCACCGAAGACCAGTTTGGCCATATCAACGGAATCCTGGGCACGTCGCCAGTGCGTCACCGACCCCATGAGTGGCTTATCGCTGTACTTGAAGTGACTGTAAACCATGTCGTAATGACGCTTGTTGACCGGTAGGTCCACGGGCTCACACACCGTACCGCCCGAGTGGTGAAGTCCGGGCGCCATATAAGCGAGTTTTACGAAGTTTCGGAAATCTTCAATCGTTGAATACTGGCGTCCATTGTCCAAGTCGTGCGCAAAGGGTGACCCGTACGCGGGGACTAAAACCGTATTCTTGCCACCAATCGTCACGTTGCGCGCAGGATTGCGCGCATGCTGGACGTACTCGGACGGCGCACTATTTTGAATGATCTCTCGACACATCCCACGCGGAAAACGCACGCGCGTACCGTCAACACTTGCGCCAGCGGCTTTAAACAACTCCAAGACCTCAGGATCATCGAGGAAGTCGATGCCAATTTCTTCAAGAAGTCTGTCGGCGTTACGCTCAATAAGCTGGAGGCCCTCTTCGCTCAATATTTCCATGTAGGGAATTTTGCGCTTGATAAACGGTGCCGCCACTGGAGCAGAACTCGCTCTGGCCTCTCTTCGGCCGGCTCTACCGCCTGATTTTCGTCGCCCTGCTCGTTCACTCATAGGACCGTCCTGCTTCATTATTTTTGTTATGAATCGGCCGCCATTTTAACGCCATAAATAGGGGTAAACGCCAGAAAAATCGCACTGGAAATTACGGTTATTTTTGGCACTTTTTGAGGCCAAAGAAATGGCTTTATTTTCGCTCATTTTTACAAAAAAAACGTCTGTGTTTAGGGGCGTACAATCGACGCCAAAAAAAATATCCTCTGCACGTAAAACGGCAACATTAGATCGGTTATCGTTGTTGCTGCATTCAAGTCTAAACGAGCATTAACTGTGGCAAAAAAACGCATTGGCATCGTCGGCGCAGGCGTTAATGGGACGTCCATTGCAACAGCATGCGCGGCTCGCGGACACGAGGTCGAGCTCTTTGACTCTGGGCCCGCCTTCGCGGAGACAAGCCGAAAGTCGTCGCGAATGCTCCACGGTGGCATTCGCTACCTAGAGCAAGGTCACTTTGGTCTGGTGCGCGAAGCTCTGCTGGAGCGTGACGAATGGCAGCAGCTGGCGCCTGACGCCACGCGTGTCGAGCGATTTTTCTTTCCAATCTACAAAGACTCACCTCGAGGACGAGCGCTTTTGTATTCAGGCGCGACATTATACCAATGGCTTGCCGGGCGATTTTCTGTAGGGAAGAGTCGTCTCCATAGCATCCCTGAGGTGACTGAGGTCTTTCCGGGTCTCAACCCAAACGGTCTTTGCGGTGCGGTGAGTTACTGTGACGTCGTCATGAATGATGAGCGCCTCGCTGAGACGCTGGTTGAAGAGGCAAAAGACCACGGTGTATCACTGCACGAGCACACCCCTATCTCGCGTATTGCGACCACCGGCTTCCTCGACATTAATGGCAAACTGCAAGAGTTTGATCACGTCATCAATGCAGGTGGTCCCTGGGCCTCGTCACTGCTCGAGCGGTCGGGCATTTCGTCAGCCTTCGCGTTAGAGCATGTCAGAGGTTCACACCTGATTCTCAAAGCCGACTTAAAACACGCCTTGGTGTTTCAGATAGCGGCCGATCAACGCATCGTCTTCGCAATACCGATTGGACAAGGACGCACCTTATTTGGGACCACTGAGCACACACACCATCTCGCCGAGCCTATTGCCTGCAGCGGCCAAGAGATCGACTATTTACTGGCGATTTACAACCAGCACATGACGCATCAAATAGACCGTTCAGATATCGAATCCACCTACTCAGGTGTCAGACCCATTGTGAGAAGACGGAGCGAGTCTTTGTCGAATATGAGTGCGGCGAGTCGGGACTCGGAGATCGAGATCATCGATCAGCTCATCAATGTTTTTGGCGGAAAATGGACATCTGCTCGCCGATTAGGGAGCAACGTCGCCTCGCTCATCGACTGACCGTGAATTGGACAGGTCATGGCGTATCTGTTGAGGTCTTTTTTAACTGAGATTCATTACGCACGCATTCAAAATAAATAATGATAAAATGGCGCCTTCGGATATGTTAACAACGAGGCAGCTATGTCACAGATATTCCACCTAGC
>JAQXEB010000297.1 GCA_029251065.1 Luminiphilus sp. | reverse complement strand
CCAGTCTAGGTTCTGGGCTCGATAACGGTTGTAGGGACCGCGTTTTCCACTGAGCTGAAATTGGCTGACGAGGTAATCAAGATCCGTCTGCGAAAACCAATCGGGGAAAGTCTCAAAGTACGTCATGCCGTCGAGTAGCCTGGCGTCGGCGGCTTTCAGACCCAAAAACCCACCTTGATTGTTTTGTTGGTGATGCCTCATGCCGCGTGCATCGATTGCGGTATAAACGAGAAACAGCGATGTCTCCAAATTAGCCTCGAACTCGGCCTCAGCCGTGCCTTCATTAAGGAAGTACAGCTGGTAGAAAAAGCGATCCTTATAAATCTCGCGCCACAAATCCAGAGTCGGTAGCGGCGAGCGATTTAAGTGGGGAACCGATAACGAGCCCGTAGCATAAACACGCTCGGGGTAGAGCAGGGCCGTCGTAAGAGCGATTGGACCGCCCCAGTCATGGCCAATGGTGATGAATCGCTCGAAACACAGCGCGTCAGCGATACCGATGACATCGTCGGCGAGTTCCTTGAGAGTATACGCCTCGATCTGATGAGGTTTGTCGGACTCGCCATACCCGCGTACGTCATAAGCCACGGCTTTAAATCCAGCCTGTGCCAGGACGGGGAGTTGGTGTCGCCAGCTGTACCAGCTCTCGGGCCAGCCGTGACAAAGGATGATCAAAGGGCCATCACCTTGCATGGCAAGCCGCAGTGTCACGCCGTTGGCTACAACGGTTCGGAATTCCAACTCAGCGAGCACGCCGTTGTTAACGGTGACACCCAGTAACGCGACTAGGCAAACGCTTTCTCACCCGACTGAACAGTTTGCATGATCAGCGTATTGATGGTCATTGGACCCACGCCGCCCGGGACTGGTGTGTACGCTTTGACGCGGTCGACTAAGGGCGCCATTTCAATATCGCCGACGCCACCGGGGTGGTAGCCTGCGTCGACCACAATAGCGCCATCCTTGATCCAGTCCGCGCGGATAAATTCAGGGCGCCCAACAGCCCCCACGACGAGGTCTGCTTGACGAATATGCGACTCGAGGTCGCGGGTTCGTGAATGACAGATCGTCACAGTGGCGTTGGCTTGCAGCATCATCATGGACATGGGTTTGCCCAGTATGGGGCTTCTTCCGACTACGACAGCGTGGAGACCGGACAAGGAGAGCTCGTAATGCTCCAACAGTCGCATTATTCCTTGGGGTGTCGCACAGCCGTAGGCAGACTCACCCATACTCATCCGCCCGAACCCTAGACAGGTGACACCGTCGACATCTTTCTCCAGCGCAATCATGTCAAACGCTGCGCGCTCATCGATGTGGGAGGGCACTGGGTGTTGAAGCAAAATGCCGTGCACGTCTGGATTGGCATTGAGCTGCTCGATTTGACTCAACAGCGCGTTGGTTTTTGTGCTGGCCGGTAACTCGATGGCCATTGACTCCATACCAATACGTCGACAAGCATTAGCCTTCATACGCACGTAGGTGGCGGAGGCGGGGTCGTCCCCTACTAAAATAGTGGCTAGGACCGGCGTTCGGTTCCCCGTCTTAGCCTTTAGTGCTGCGACGCGCTCGGTAAGATTAGCCTCAGTGAGTTGTGCAACGTATTTTCCGTCTAAGAGCAGTGCCGTCATGGTGTTCCCCCTAATAAGTGGTTTGATTTTTCCAGAATTTAATTCTCAGCGAAAGTCGATTACTACAATTGACCGGGAGAGCCCAAACCTTGTAGACTCGCCGCCCGCAAGACGTTGAACGTCTTTCGATATTCGGGGTGTAGCGCAGTCTGGTAGCGCGCCTGCTTTGGGAGCAGGATGTCGGGGGTTCGAATCCCTCCTCCCCGACCACTAATCTTCGACCCGATTGCAATGGTCGAGATCGAGAGGCTTAAGCCTTTCTTAGTGGTGGCTGTAGCTCACCAGGTAGAGCACCGGATTGTGACTCCGGAGGTAGTGGGTTCAAGACCCATCAGCCACCCCATTTCCCCACTTGTTATTTTACGCCGCAGCGCTATGCGTCTTCGCACGTACAGGTTGTGATAGACGCGCTTCAGCGTGCTCAGCGGCGATGATCTCGGGACTGATTTGCCTAGCGTGTGCCTCGGTTAAAATAGATTGTGCCCGCTCGCCAATGTCGGCCACTCCGCGCTGCACAGCATCAATACTATGACCTTGTCGACGGTGGTAAACGTCGATGACACCGCCGGCGTTGATCAGATAATCTGGGCAATACAAAATGCCTCGCTCGTGAAGTAACAGATGGTCGGTTTCATTGCGTAATTGATTGTTGGCCGCGCCGGCAACGATCTGCGTGCTTAGTCGCGGGATAGTCGTCTCGTTTAAAATCCCACCCATGGCGCAAGGGGCAAAGATATCGCAGGGGTTGGTGAATATTTCTTCGTGCTCCAGTGGCGTCACTGACAGTTCATCGACGGCGCGCAGCAGCGCAGTTCTATTGGTGTCGCTCGCTCGGACATCAGCGCCTTCGGCTACCAGTAGCCGAGCGAGTTCAAACCCGACTTGGCCTATGCCTTGAATGTTTACACGCAGGCCGTTGACCGAAGGTTGATCAAAGCGTTGTAGGACTGCCTTTTTCAGACTCAAAAAGACACCTAATGCAGTGCTTGGGGAGGGGTCGCCACTACCCAGCTCGTGATCGAGGCCCGCCACGTAGGGGGTCGACTCCGCCATCACTGCCATATCACTCGGCGATGTTCCAGAGTCTTCAGCTGCGATATACAGACCACCGAGGTCATGAATGGCCTTTCCCATTGCGCGCATTAGACTCGCGGACTTATCGCGTTTTGAGTCGCCAATAATCACTGATTTACCGCCACCGGATGCAATACCGGCAAGTGCATTTTTGTAAGTCATTCCGCGTGAAAGTCGTAAGACATCGGTCAATGCATCCGAAGCACTCAGGTAGGGCCACATACGACACCCCCCGATGGCCGGTCCTAGCTGTGAACTGTGAACTGCAATAATTGCCTTCAAGCCTGAAGCCGCGTCCGTCACGAAAACAACGCGTTCATGGTTGCTGAATTCGGGATGAGTCAGTGTGTTCATTAAGACCTCGTATGAATTAGGGGGGGTGGTTTGTGGGAGTGATCATTGTGAGCATTGCCCTTAAATCGGCGCGAACTGCGAGCCATTTTTTACGGTTACGGCTGCGAACGTGGCCATAGCCTCGAAGCATGGATACGCAGCCGGCAAGTTCAGTGGCGATGCCAATCGTGTGTTGATCGACCGATGCCGCGATGAGCTTGAGATCATCGAGGTACCGGTATAGGTCCTCGCGCTCTTCCTGTCGCTCGCGCAGGTGGCTGAAGGGGTCTAGGAACGATCCGCGCAGAACTTTAAGTCGCGCAAGTAGCGTTAGCGGGCCTAAGATCCACGACCCAAAACGAAATTTTCGCGGCTGACTGTTCCGACTGAAGATCTTGGATAAAACGGGTGGCGCAAAGTAAAAGGTGGGTCTTGCGGTACTGGATTTCCCGAACACCGTCCCGGCTTTTGCGCTGGAGGTGAGTATCCGCGCAACCTCGTACTCGTCTTTTAATGCCATAAGCCTGTAGAGATGTGTCGAAACCTCACGGAATAACTCGGTGCTTTCGAGGTCTTCCGAAACCTCGGACTCAAGCGATCGCACCCGAGATACATACGCCTGAGCGTAATCCTCTGACTGGTAATCGACGAGACGCATCATCCGGTCTTTTAAGATATCTTCCAGGGCGGTCAATGTCGTAGGCGCTTCGTGGTGAACGAGCGCCTCCACTCGATCACGCTGGTGTGCGTACCGACGACCCCATTCGAAGGCTTGTCGGTTCATGTCTATGGATACCCCATTGACTTCAATGGCCTTTTCAAGCGCGGCACCACTGAGAGGGAGCAGTCCCTGTTGATAGGCGATACCAACCAGGAATAAGTTAGCGCCCATCGCATCTCCGACCAGTCGAGTTGCGTATTCGGACGCATCGACTGCGAAAAGACGTTCGTTGGGTACCGCGGACCTCACCGCTTGTGTTAGCCCGTCGGTTGAAATTCTGAAGTCTGGATTTTGAATAAACTCGCTGGTGATGGACTCGTGGGTATTGAGGACGCTACTGCAGGTCATAGGGTGCAGCTTGGCCAGCGTTTCGTCGTTGGCGGCGACCACAAGGTCACAGCCAATTAACAATTGCGATTGGCGCTCTGCGACACGTACGGCGTGAATATCGGCCTGACGAGCAGCGACTTTTAAGTGACTGACCACCGCGCCAAATTTTTGTGCAAGCCCCGTCTGATTCATTGTTGCGAATCCTTTCCCCTCGATGTGTGCAGCCATTGCAAGAAGTGCCCCGACCGTGAGAACACCGGTGCCGCCAACGCCTGCAATCAAACAGGTCCAAGGCTGCGTCAGGTCGGCTTGAGTCGGATCGGGGAGGGGGTCAAACAGAGGGGAGGCAGGCTCAAGGTTTGGTGTGACCTTAGGGTTCGATGTTGTGACGACGGTAATGAAGCTGGGACAGAAACCATCAAGGCAGCTCAGATCGGTGTTGCAGCTGTGTTGATCGATGGCTCTTTTTGTCCCCAACTCTGTTGTGAGGGGCTTAATCGCTAAGCAATTTGATTGAGTGCCGCAGTCGCCGCAGCCCTCACAAAGTTCAGGGTGGATAACAATCTTTGTAGCGGGACTTGGTAACTGCTTGCGCTTTTGACGGCGTCGCTTTTCGTTGGCACACAGTTGCTGATAGATAATGACCGTCGTGCCCTCGTATTCACGAAAACGCCGCTGCAGCGCATCGTAGTTTTCGCGCCGAACGAGCTCTATCCCGTCTGGTATCTCCTTGGTTTGCAGCTCTGCACTCACCACCGCAATGCGGGTCACGCCTTCGGCACGAATTTGTGCGATCAGATCCAGTAGGGAGAGCTCACCGTCGACCCGTTGCCCGCCGGTCATTGCAACCGCTTCATTAAACAAAATTTTATAGGTAATGTTGATGCGGCTGGCGACGGCGGCTCGAATCGCAAGGCTACCTGAGTGGAAATACGTGCCATCGCCTAAGTTTTGAAACACATGTTTTCGCTGGCTAAACGCGGCTTGTCCGATCCATGCCGCTCCTTCACCACCCATTTGTGAGAATGTGCGTGTGTCCCGGTCAGGCATCCAGGTCGCCATGTAATGGCAGCCTATTCCACCCATGGCAACGCTCCCCTCGGGCACTTTGGTGGATGTGTTGTGAGGACAGCCCGAGCAGAAATGAGGCGATCTCGCTGGAGTGTCGAGGGCCTCCAGCAGACCAACGCTCGATACGGCGCAAGGGCGTCGAGGCGGTTCGAGACCGAGGGCAGTCAGTCGATCGGCGATCGCGTTTGCAACTTGGTCTGGGTTCAACTCGCCACTATTTTGGAGGAGTGACTCGCCAGCGTCATCAAATTCGCCAAAGATTCGCGGGCGAGCCGCGCCCGCTAGGTTATATAACTGAGAGGTGAGTTGGTCCTCAATCACGGATCGCTTTTCTTCGACGACCAACACCTCACTGACACCTGCGGTGAAGACCTGAACGATTTCAGGGTCCAGCGGCCATGGCATTCCGACTTTGAGTACGCGGATACCGAGCCTTGACGCCTCCGATGCATCAATAGCCAAGAGACTGAGTGCTTCCATGACGTCTAAGTACGCTTTTCCGGAAGTTATAATTCCAAGCAGTGGTTTAGGGGTGTCAATGACAATCCGATTGAGGCCGTTGATGCTTGCAAACAGTCTTGCTGCATAAATTTTGTAGCGATTAAGCCGCTTCTCTTGATCGAGAGGCGTATCCGGCCATCGTGCGTGCATACCGTCGGGCGAGAGTGATTGCGGGGGCGGGAAGCGAATGGAGTATCGGGATTGATCGATTTCAACGCCCATAGCCGAGTCCATATTCTCGGTGATGGCTTTCAGCGCCACCCAGCACCCGGTAAACCGCGACATTGCCCAGCCATAAATCCCAAAGTCGAGCACCTCTTGCACGTTGCTGGGTGCAAGTACAGGGACTGAGGCGCCTATGAACATATGCTCTGATTGATGCGGCAGTGTCGAAGACTTGCAGGCATGATCGTCGCCTGCGATTGCTAAGACGCCGCCGTGTTGAGAGGTCCCAAAGGCATTCGCATGCTTGATCGCATCCATGCTTCGATCGACGCCGGGACCCTTGCCGTACCACATGCCAAAGACACCATCGAACTCTGAATCTGAGATAATGCCGAGTTGTTGTGATCCCCAAACCGCAGTTGCCGCGAGCTCTTCATTGATGCCAGGCTGAAATTGCACGTTGTGACGCTCAAGCGTCGCATTTGCGCGCCAGAGCGCTTGGTCCAGTCCACCCAGTGGGCTGCCCCGATAGCCTGAAATAAACCCTGCAGTATTAAGGCCCGCACGCAGGTCCAGCTCGTGCTGGAGTACGGGCAGACGGGCGAGCGCATCGATGCCCGTCATAAAGGCGACTGTGGGTCCAGGTGCGAACTTTTCGTCAAGGGCGGTGTGTCGAAGGGGTGGCGGTGTGACTTGCGTCATGTAATCACCTCGAGGGCTCTCTAAATTCCTTATTTCAATGGAAATATTGATCTATTTAGAAAGAATATTTTCTTCTTTTTTCCCGAAATAGCTCGTATAACTGATTAAATATCATTAATTTTTTAGTTTTTTGGGATTTTTTATGCAGAAAAAATGGGGTGCTCAAGATGTGGCCATAATGAGCGCGTTACAACACGATGCCAGTCTGTCTACTGGCGCGTTGGCGGAACGACTCAATAGTTCTCAGTCGCCAATATGGCGCCGCATCAATCGCTTGGAAGAGGGCGGCGTGGTTCAGCGGCGTGTCGCACTGCTTGATCGTGCGGCACTCGGCATGGAGATTGTGGTCTTTGCCACGGTGAACCTCACTCAGACCGGCAGGAAAAACCTGTTAGCGTTCGAGAATGAGGTTGAGGCATACCCCGAAGTCGTCGAGTGCTACACGATGGCGGGCATTTGGGACTACGTGCTGAAGATTATTTGCAAAGACGTGCGGCATTACGAAGATTTCATCCGCAACACGCTATTGAGCGGCGACTTAGTACGAGAGATGCACTCACACATTGCGGTGACCGAGATTAAAAATACAACGGAGCTCCCGCTATCGACGCAGCTCAAATAGCTCACTGATTAGGCATTGCGATCTTTACCGGACGCTTCGCGCCCTTGCCATAAAGGTTGACCTTCAGACTCGAGATGGCGTGAACCAGAATGATAGGCTCAATTTTTTGTTTGCCCGTCCAATGAATATTGGGGAATCGTTCTAGGATCCGTTCATAGGCCATTCGTAATTGCATTTGCGCGATTCGGTTGCCGAGACAACGGTGAACGCCATGTCCGAAGGCGACGTGTTTTTCAACATTTTTACGCGTCAGATCGAAAACGTCGGGGTTAGGAAAAACAGCGGGGTCTCTGTTGGCTGCGCCATACCACATGATCACTTTTTCGTTCTCAGCAATCCGCTGACCTGCTATTTCCGTGTCCTCTGTCGCTGTCCGTCGCATGTGCATCACTGGGGACGTCATTCGCAAGGCCTCGTGTGACATTCGATCGATTAAGCTTGGATCATCAACCACCATTTGGCGTTGAGATTGGAATTCAGTCATTAATCGAATGGTGCCTGAAAGCGAGTTTCGTGTCGTATCGTTACCGGCAAAAATAATGAGTAGCCAGGACCCATCGAGGTAGTTTTGTGAGAGCGGCTTGTCGTCAAGCGTGGCGTTTGCGATTACGGTTAAAAGGTCATTGCGGGGATTTTTAATGCGGTCCGCCATGACGCGTTCACCGTAGTTGAACATGTCTTCGAGCATCTGATTAAAACGGAATAGAAACATCGGTTCCGCCATGAACATGCGAAATGGATGGGTTAAAAATTGCGGTGCGAGCTCGAGGTAATGCATCCATTTGATGATGTTGGGTCGGTCCTCCTCGTCGACCCCTAGCATTTCACAGAGCGTATACATAGGCAGCTCGGTGGAGAACATTTTGGCAAAATCGACCTCAGGACCCGCACGTTCCATATTATCCAGCAGGTCATCTATTTTCTTGCCGACGCGCTCTTTCAAAGTCTCAACGTATTTTGGGAAGAAAAATTCCGATTGCTGAAGCCGTAGGTCTCTGTGGACGTCTGCGTCAAGGTTGATCAACGAGTTGTGCGCTGCGTACATCAACCGATCGGCCTTGCCACTCGCAGCTACGACCGCCATGTGCATGCTGCCACGCTGAGATGAAAATGTTTTAGGGTCTAACTCAACCCGCTTAACATCCTCATAGCGTGACACTGACCAGAAACCGGAGGTTGGCTTTCGCCCTGGCGTCCACATGACGGGCGACTCTTCGCGCATTCGCTTGTAATAGTCAAAAGGTTGTCCACGCGTCCACGCATTGGTTGACCCTAAATCAAAGCCACGTAAGCGCTTATAAATTTCAGGAAAATGAGGGTCTTTCGCACCGGTGTCGACAAAAATGTCGTCACTCACTGATGCGTAATGGTCAATGTTCTGTGGCTGATTCATAGGACGACCTAAACGGTTAAAAGCGGGGGGCTCGTTGGATAGTGAGCGTACCTAAAATCTTAGGCTTCCGACTAGTGATCTATTTTTTTAAAGGCAACGGGCACGGCTTCAGATGAAGTCGACCCCGCTCTCGCTTACCGGGTACTTACGCCTGCCCGCATCACTTGGTTTCACAAATCAGCGACGGCAACCCGTTCGCGGTGTTGTCGGAGTGAGTAGGTAAGTGCCGTACCTTGGCTTGCGAGCGTCGTTTCGTGGTGCTGGGGCGCTTTCAACAGTGTGAAAAAGCGCAATGGCCTCGGTTTTTTTAGGGGGTGAAAAGTTTGCAGCCACGACGGCCGCAGCGGTAGGGTGATGACAAGTCCGGTATTTGGAGGGAATGTCATGTTTAAAAACGAGACTGAACGCGCGTTTGTTCTAGTTCTGCTGCTTTGCGGGTTTATAGCAGTTTGGATAGTGGTCAAAGACCTCGCGTTGCCCGCCGCCTAACACATCATTAAAGCCAAGCAACTGTTTCTTCTAGGGAGGCCCCATGGCTGGAGCGCAAGCCGATATTCACACGAAAATTTTAACCGCCAACACCACTGAGGAGTTGATGGGTATTTACGACAATTGGGCTCAGGGCTATGAAACACAGCTGCT
>JAQXEB010000296.1 GCA_029251065.1 Luminiphilus sp. | reverse complement strand
GGTCGGCGTGCCGGCCGAGCGCATGGTTCGCATCGGTGATAACAAGGGCGCGCCGTACGCGTCTGACAACTTCTGGGCAATGGGTGATACCGGACCCTGCGGTCCAAGTTCTGAAATTTTTTATGACCACGGGGCTGACGTGCCCGGTGGGCCGCCTGGATCTCCTGACGATGATTTGGATCGTTACATTGAAATTTGGAACTTGGTATTCATGCAGTACAACCGAGACAGCTCGGGCGAGCTCCATGCCTTGCCCGCGCCTTCAGTTGACACGGGAATGGGGCTCGAGCGCATCGCGGCCGTACTCCAGGGCGTTCACAATAATTACGACATTGATCTGTTTAAGGCGTTAATTGCCGCGGCGGCGAGTGAGTTGGGGGTTAAGGACTTGTCTCACACATCGCTGAGGGTGGTTGCTGATCACCTGCGGGCCTGCGCATTTTTAGTCTCAGACGGGGTGTTGCCGAGCAATGAGGGTCGTGGCTATGTGCTTAGGCGCATATTACGGCGCGCTATTCGCCACGGGAATAAGTTAGGAGCGACCGAGCCATTTTTTGCGAAGTTGGTGCCCGCACTGGTTGCTGAAATGGGCCCGGCTTATCCTGAGCTGGTGAATCAACAAGCCACTATCGTTAAGGCGCTGGCTGCGGAGGAACTGCAGTTCGCGCGCACCCTCGATAAGGGAATGGATATTCTAGAGGACGCGTTGTCATCGCTCGAAGGCGGACTCATTCCAGGTGATGTCGTGTTTCGGCTTTATGACACGTACGGATTTCCTGTTGATCTGACGAATGACATTGCGCGTGAGCGAGGCCTTGAGCTCGATCTCGATGGCTACGAGGCCGCGATGCAGGAACAACGCAAACGCTCTCAAGAGAGCGGTGCCTTCCAGGTTGACTACAACAACGTTGTCACTGTCGACGGCGAAACCGAATTTTTGGGGTACCGCCAGACCACCGCCGATGCGACAGTCCGAGGTTTGATTGTCGCAGGTCAATCTCAGCAGACCGCATCTGAAGGTGATGAGGTGACTGTGGTGTTAGATCGCACGCCGTTTTATGCCGAGAGCGGTGGCCAGGTGGGCGATACGGGCTATTTGGTATCCCCCGGGGCGAAGTTAGAGGTCAGAGACACCACCAAAGCTCAGGGTCATCATTTGCATCATGCCCGCGTCGTCGAAGGGGCGCTCGACTTAGAAACTCAGGTTGCCGCCACGATCGATAACTCACTGCGACTGCGTATTAAGGCTAATCATTCGGCAACGCACCTGATGCATGAGGCGCTGAGGCAAGTTCTCGGTGATCACGTGCAGCAAAAGGGCTCATTGGTCGATGCCGATAAGTTGCGATTTGATTTCTCACACACCGAGGCCGTCAGTTCGGCTGAACTCTCTGAAGTGGCGCAAATTGTGAACGATCAAGTGCGTGGTAACTCAGAGGTTTTGACGCAAGAGATGGGCATGGACGATGCTGTTGCGGCGGGTGCAACCGCATTGTTTGGTGAAAAGTACGGTGATGAAGTCCGCGTGTTAACGATGGGCTCCGAGCGATTTTCTGTAGAGCTTTGCGGTGGTACTCATGTCGAGCGCACCGGAGACATTGGATTGTTCCGTATTGTCAGTGAGGGCGGTGTTGCCGCTGGTGTTCGACGTATCGAGGCCGTCACTGGTGTGGGGGCGCTTGACAGTGTCGCTATGGCGGATCAGACACTCGCAGAAATCTGTGAGGTGGTTAAAGCATCTCCCAGCAATGCCGCAGTGAAGGTGGTTGGCTTGCGCAAAGAGGTGCGGGACCTCGAGAAACAAGTCACGCAACTCAAGCAAAAACTGGCAACCGGTGCAGGTGCCGACCTGACCGCCTCAGCGGTTGATATCTCTGGGGTTAAAGTGCTTGGGACCATCGTTGAGGGTGCTGACTCCTCGACGCTGCGTCAGACGCTGGATCACTGCAAAAACAAACTCGCCTCTGGCGTCGTACTTTTGGCCGCTGTTGAGGGGGACAAGATCTCGCTTGTGGCCGGCGTGACCCCCGACCTCGTTGATCGCGTTAAAGCGGGTGATGTCATGAGGGAGTTCGCTGCGCGCGTCGGCGGCAAGGGCGGTGGACGACCCGATATGGCTCAAGGCGGTGGTACCGATGTTTCTGCACTGAAACCAGCACTGAGCGAGTTAGCCTCATGGGTTGCTGATCGGCTCAGCTGAGTCGCTCTTAACGCTATTTTGCACGTTTGTTTCGGCTTTTAGTCACGACTTAAACCGTGTTTAATACGCGGCTCTCACGGTTTCCTTAAAGATTATGGCGCTGATCGTACAAAAATATGGCGGAACTTCAGTCGGCTCGGTGGAGCGCATAGAGGCTGTTGCGGATCGAATTGCCAAAAATCACGCCACCGGCGATCAACTGATCGTGGTGGTATCAGCCATGTCTGGAGAAACCAATCGGTTACTCGGTCTTGCGAGTGACTTAACACCTGACCCAAGCCCCAGAGAGCTCGATGTGCTCGTCTCCACCGGAGAGCAAGTTTCGATGGCGCTTTTATCAATGGCGTTGCACGAGCGTGGTATACCGGCGTTGTCCCTCAAGGGCAGTCAGGTCGCGATCCGAACCGACAGTTTTCATAACAAAGCCCGTATTCAAAGCATCGATGATCGTCGACTCAGGTCAGAGCTGGCGGCAGGAAAAGTTGTTGTCGTTGCTGGGTTTCAAGGCGTCGATGAAAATGGAGAGACGACAACGCTGGGGCGTGGCGGCTCTGATACATCTGCGGTCGCGCTCGCGGCTGCGATTAAGGCCGACGAATGCCAGATTTATACAGACGTTGATGGCGTATACACAACAGATCCGAGAGTGGTTGACGGTGCCAGAAGGCTTGAAAGTATTACCTTCGAGGAAATGCTCGAAATGGCCAGCATGGGCTCAAAAGTGCTTCAGCTTCGATCGGTTGAGTTTGCGGGAAAGTATTCGGTACCGCTGAGGGTTTTGAGTAGTTTTAAGGAGGGTCCGGGGACTCTCATCTCAATGGACGAGGACAATGTTATGGAAGCGCCAACCATTGCGGGTATCGCATTTAACCGAGACGAAGCGAAGCTAACCGTTATTGGTGTTCCAGACACTCCAGGCGTTGCCTACCAAATTCTTGGACCGATTGGTGAGGCAAACATTGAAGTCGACGTCATTCTTCAGAACGTTGGTGACGAAGGTAAGACTGACTTCACGTTTACGGTTGCACGAAACGACCTGGAAAAGGCTGAACGAATCCTCGACTCGTACGTTGATGACCTCGGTGCTATGGAGTGGCGTTCAGACAGTAAAATTGCCAAGGTTTCCGTGGTCGGTGTGGGCATGCGCTCACACGCGGGTGTTGCAGCGAATATGTTCAAAGCGCTCGCCGAGGTGGGTGTGAATATTCAGATGATCAGCACCTCTGAGATTAAAATTTCGGTCATTATTGAAGAGAAATTTTTAGAGCTTGCCGTTCGGACGCTGCATTCAGCGTTTGGGCTCGATCAGGAAGAGACTGGAGAAGACAATAGCTGAGGTGTAGGCTGTTTTTGTACTCAGTAAACAAGGGCGTTGACGATGCTCATTCTTACGCGGCGAATTAACGAGTCACTGATCATTGGTGACAACGTGACGGTGACTATTTTAGGGGTCAAAGGGAACCAAGTC
>JAQXEB010000295.1 GCA_029251065.1 Luminiphilus sp. | reverse complement strand
CATTGCGCACCTAGCGCATTGGTGTGAGCGTCGAGGACTCGAACTTAATGCCAGCAACCTCAAGCAAGCCTACCTGCCCGAGGGCGCAGACCTCGTGGCCAATCCGCTCGGGAGTGCGGTTGGTTTTGCCGTTGAAATCGAAGGAGCACTGGTCATCGCTGCGCCCGGCGTGCCGGTCGAGTTAACCGCCATGCTCCCTGAAATCTGTGAGCGAATCACCGCTCGAGTTGGTGGTGGTACCGCCTTTATCCGCCGACTACAAACGTTTGGTATTGGCGAGTCGACGATCCAAGAACTTGTCAACGCATGCAGTGAGGAGTGGCCAAGCCAGGTCACGCTCGGCTTCAGATCCGGCTTGCCGCAGCTGGAACTTAAACTCCAAGTCGATGACGACGTCTTCCTCGAGCAACGCGCTGAGGCAGAGCGGCTTCTGCACAGACTGATCGGTGATCATATTATTGGCGAAGACAATGATCAGCTTGCTCTGTCACTGCAACGCGCGCTAGTGACTAAGAACATGAGCGTCACCACGGCTGAGTCTTGCACCGGCGGCCTCATTGCGTCGTTGATCACTCGAGAACCCGGGTCCTCCAAGGTTTTTGGTAGCGGGTTTGTTACCTACGCAAATACCAGTAAGAATAAAATCCTTGATGTGCCCAAAGCCACGCTCGTCAAGCACGGTGCTGTCAGTGAACCGGTTGTACTTGCAATGCTCTTGGGCGCACTGAAATACGGCGAGTCAGATATCGGAATCGCCGTCTCAGGCGTTGCGGGCCCCGGAGGCGGTAGCGACGACAAGCCCGTGGGTACCGTATGGATGGCATGGGGCACGCACGATCAACATCGCGCGGTCAGACTGCAAATTCCGGGATCACGCGATCGCTTCCAAATTTTAGTAGCCGCGATCGGCTTGGATTTAATGCGCCGACAACTGCTCGAACTGCCGCCAATACCACACTACATTCAGCGCTTCGTTCATCGCAGCGAATAACTTAAGGCTGCAGTCGCGTCAGAACCCATGCCGCATCAAAGTCGTACACGAATCGATCGTGTAACCGGTCACTCCCACCCTGCCAAAATTCGATCCGCTGGGGCGTTAACCTAAAGCCGCCCCAGTGCGGTGGACGCGCAACATCGGTGTCCTCAAATCGCTCAACTGCCCTTTGATACTGTGCTTCGAGATCCGATCGACTGGCGATCGGTCGACTCTGATCAGACGTCCAGGCGGCGATTTGACTCGCGTAAGGGCGCGTTGAGAAGTAAGCGTCGGAGGCCTCTTCAGAAATTTTCGTCACTTCGCCAGAAACACTGACTTGTCGATCGAGCTCGTTCCAAGGAAAAAGTATCGAGGCTCGTCGGTAACTCGCAAGCGCCACAGCCTTATCGCTCTCGTAGTTCGTGAAGAAAACAAACCCCTGTTCATCAAAGCCCTTTAACAGCACAAACCGCTGACGGACGGAACCATCGGGCTGCACCGTCGCGACAACGCAACCCGTGGGATCGGCCAACCCAGCCTGAGCCGCATCAGACTGCCACTGCGTGAACAGGTCCAAGGGATTCTCAGGAAGTGCTGCGCGCGCCAGCCCACCCTTTGTGTATTGCCTGCGGTAGTCTTTTAGTTCCATAGCGCCTCCTCGTGACCCTATGGTAATCGATGTCGAGGGTACTCTGCGTAAACGGCATCTTGTGGTAGCGTTCCACTCCCAGATCTTTGGAGAATTCTCAATGCGTTTTGTCAGCTTATTGTTCGCCACGGCGATAACCCTTAGTCCGCTCGTCGCTATTGCTCAGACGGCCAACCAAGGGGGACCTCTAATCGACTATGGAACGCGATTCATACCCGAGATCGCCGCCAAGGGCATGGTGTCAGGACCCGAAAAGCTCGCGTCAGAGGCCGGACTAAGTATGCTCAAGCGCGGTGGTAATGCTGTTGATGCGGCTGTTGCGACCGGGTTCGCTCTGGCAGTGACGCTACCGCGCGCGGGCAATCTTGCAGGCGGTGGATTCATGTTGGTCCACCTGGCCAAAACGGACGAGCAAGTCTTCATCGACTACCGAGAGATGGCCCCCGCGAGCGCATCACGAGACATGTTCCTCAATGAGGACGGTACCGTGAACAAGCAAATGGCCTACAACAGTCCCAGTGCTGCGGGCATTCCGGGCACCGTTGCCGGCATGATTCACGCGCTAGAGAACTATGGAGCATTGGACCTTAAGACGGTAATACAGCCCGCTATTGAACTCGCTGAGCAAGGGTTTAAGGTGCCCGCGGCACTGCACTTAAACCTTCGCGCAGCCACACAACGGCTTGCACGTAACGAAGAAGCCAACCGCATTTATTTATCCGGTACTGGGACAGCACCGGCGATGGGCAGTCTGTTTAAACAACCCGACCTAGCAGCCACACTGAGACGCATCAGAGACAACGGCACGGATGGATTTTATAAAGGCAAGACTGCGGCGCTCATCGTTGAGGAAATGCAGCGTAACGGTGGCCTTATCACGCGCTCGGATTTAGCGAGTTACCGGGCAATCGAGCGCCAACCCGTGCGTTCAATGTTTAGGGGTTACGAGCTTGTGAGTGCGCCGCCCCCCTCGTCGGGTGGCATCCACGTCTCGCAGATCCTAACGCTTTTGGAGCCCTTCCCGCTGAAGGAGTTGGGCCACAACAGCGCCGGTTACCTCCACGTGCTGATCGAGGCCATGAAACTCGCCTATGCGGATCGGAGCGAATACTTGGGGGATCCCGACAGAACAGCAATACCGATGACGAAACTGACGAGCGAGGTCTATCTGAGCACACGGCGGGCTATGATCAAGAGTGATCGGGCGACGCCCTCTAGTGATATTCGTCCCGGTACTTTCGACGACGCAGAGAGTACAGAGACCACACATTACTCTGTCGCTGACCAATACGGGAATGTGGTCTCCAATACGTACACCATTAACTTTAGTTTTGGCTCTGGCATCGTTGTTCCTGGAACCGGGATGCTACTGAACAATGAAATGGACGATTTCGCCGCCAAACCGGGGACCCCCAATGGTTATGGATTGGTTCAAGGTGAAGCGAACGCCGTGTCGGCGGGCAGTCGGCCCTTATCGTCAATGACACCAACGCTTGTGTTCCGAGACGGCAAACCTTGGATCGCGACAGGGAGTCCGGGTGGCTCGAGAATTATTACAGCGGTGGCACAAACACTGCTGAACGTCATGGCATTTGATATGACACTCGGCATGGCAACGTCCGCACCGCGGATCCACCATCAATGGATGCCGGATGTGGCAATGGTCGAGCCGGGCATTTCACCCGATACGGTAAAACTATTAGAAGGCAGCAATCACAAGATTTTCCGCTCAAACAGCACCATTGGACGCGTCAATTCAGTGCAAATCGAGGACGGCTGGTTTTACGGTTACGCCGACCCCAGACGCCCTGGCGGGCACGTGGCGACCTGGTAACTCAGCTCATTGAGCGAACTTTCATGGTTTGGCGCCCCAGTGCGACAAGTGCGCCGTTTGCATCCCAAATTTCACAGTCGAGCTCAGTCACACCGTTCATTAGTGTGGTCGAGCGTGCGCGACATAAAATCGGACCTGGAGCCGGTTTCCCTCGCACCTGGACCGTCAATTCAACCGTGGGTACCCACCCAACGTTTGGCACCAGCGTGAAGGCCGGGGGTGGCATCATGTCGACGAACATCAATAGGTCGAGCGTTCCAATCTCAGCCCCGTCTGAATACTGCATATACGCGATGAACTCGCCCGTATTGGTCGGCTCGCGACGCTCAAAGAACTCGGCCCCCTTTACAACGCGAATATCCACCGTGTCATGAATTTCAAGACCACCGTGCGGCTGTGCTTGGGTTGGATCAAACTTTGGAACCTGCGGTGGCTCCAATAGCGTATTGGTGGGACCCTTCAGCCGATCAAGGTCCGTAAAAGCGGCGTTAGCGACCAACTTCAGCCCACCCTCTTGATACAGACGCGCAGCCGCGAACTGCGTGCCTTTACCCTGCCGGAGCACCTCAACGTCGATCTCAGCATGTCCAAGCATGGTGGGCTCTAAGTAAAAAGCATTGATCGACAGCGGATCAGCATCGTTTAAGGTTTGTGAAATCGCTCTGCCGATCACACCCATGACATAACCGCCATTAGGCACTTTTCCAATTCGCCAGCCCTTGTGAAGCTCAGCCTGCCATCGGTTATCACCAAGCGAAACCAATGCTGTGTCGTTTAAAAATTTGCCCATGTGCTCACCCAGTATTATTGACTGTCCAGATCGCGCCCAGCCCTTCGGCGCGGCGGAAGTGTACATGCCTTATCTTAAGACGTAGAGACTAAGAGGGAATTATCTCTATACTGAGGTGTAACAGAGGACTGATTCGTGAAAGTATTTTCGCCAGGTCTCGCAGTAACGACCGCACTGACATATGCCCTGCTTTTTGCAGCCGCGCCGCACGCGTTTGGCCAGACTGGTTTCTTTGGTGCCTATGATCCGCGACTGCAAGAAGTGTTATGGAACGAGGCCATTGAACTTCAGCAAAACGGCAGCCACCAAGAGGCCATCGAAAAGTTAAAACGCGCCGCGCACCTGAGTCGCATTAATGAGGGTCTAGACGCTAAAAGTCAGCTCCCCTTCGTGCGCGCCGAAATTACAAGCCATCGGGCGCTCAACCAATTCGTAACCGCCGACGAACGCCACGCCTATTTGTCGCGGATTGAAGCCAGCGCACTGCCATCAGGCCCGGAAAAAATAACTGCGCTGCTGCGACAAGCGGAGTGGCATCAATTTGCTTTGCTTGAAGATATTGATGAGGACGAAGAAGCAACCGCACGCATGGGCAAGGCGTGGAATTTTTATCGCCGCGCACTGAATGAATCAATCGCAGCCTACGGAGAGGATTCCGCGGAGTTGTTGCCTGCGCTCGAGGGTATGGTGAGGGCGCAATACCTCCTTGCGGGGCACCGTGGTATTGGTGCGTCCCTGCCGGGTCGTATGGACCGCGAAAGGCGCGACTTCGCCGCCGGAAAGAGCACCTTTCAACGAGGCCTCTCAGTGCTGGTTGCCATGCAGCAACTCAATCGCGACCGACTGAGTGTAACGCGGGAAGTACAGGCCCAGGACCTGATTCGAATCGCCGACTGGGCGTGGTGGACCGGCAACCGAAACTATGCCTTAGATTTCTACAACACTGCACTGGCACTCGCAAACGGGGAGTCACTCGCGCCGGTCGCCAATGAGACCTCGCCGTTGACCGAGGTGGACGCACCTGTAGACCCGGAGGCTACCGCCCCAGAGCCCAACACGCCCGGGACCGACGCAGGCGAGGGCGCCGCGACGACACAACCGCTTAATGCCGAGACAGAACCCGTTAACGCAGCAATAGAACACGAGCTCACGGACAGTGCCCCAAGTGACGAGGCGGTCAGCACACCAGAAAATCCTGATTATCCAACGTTTCGCATACTCGAGGCGCCCGTCGCGCTGCCTGCGATTGCGGGCTTCGGTCCAGTACTTGATATCAAAACCAGCGAACCTGCAGACGGCGATTTAATTGTCAGTTTTAATATCAGTCCCACGGGCAAAGTGGTTAATATTGAGCGAGTTCAGCTGCCCGTCACTACCGGCCCCCGCGGACCCGAACGCGTCATCAGACGGCTTCGGAAAACGCGCTTTCGCCCTGTGTTTTTAGACGGTGAACCCATTGAAAGCGACACTATTACGTGGACATTTGAGCCTAAACACTGGGCTATGCCCGGTTCAACCCATTCGGAGACATCGACATGAAGCGCGCGATCCATAAGGAGCTACTCGCCCTCTGCCTGCTGCTACCGCTGCTCTCGGGTTGCCCCTCGGCCAGCACTCCGTCATCACCGTCCTCACCTTCTGCCTCCATGCCGCCGTCGAGCAGTTCGGGATCAAGTGGCAGCACCAGTGGGTCGTCGTCATCCAGCGGCGGTTCGAGCGGATCATCAAACTCAGGAGGCGGGTCGTCATCGCCGAGTAACGGCTCAAGTGGATCTTCAAGCTCAGGGGGCGGATCTTCAAGCTCAGGGGGCGCGTCGGCGCCTTCAGCCGGTGGAGCCTCATCGGGGGCAGGCACGTCGAGTAGTGGCGGCGACTCGAGCGCGAGTGACGGTGGATCGAGCGGTCCAACTTCAGCAGGTGGCAGTGATGGTGTCAGTTCGGGCGACCCCGGATTTGGCGACTCGGCGAGTGGTG
Source organism: Luminiphilus sp. (assembly GCA_029251065.1). GTDB lineage: Bacteria > Pseudomonadota > Gammaproteobacteria > Pseudomonadales > Halieaceae > Luminiphilus. Next base: position 8,340 of record JAQXEB010000295.1, on the reverse strand, counting down.
ACCTCTCACTTCCCAGCCTCATCGACGAAGTTCCCACCTACAGTGGTAGTTCCTCCTCCGCCGATGCACAGAGTGCGGGGGACTCAGGGTCACAAGGACAATCGGGGGGTGACGCTGGTTCAAGCGGGGAAGGCGAGAGCGCCTCAACAGCGCAAACCACGTCGGGCCGCGGCTCTGCAAGCGGTACGCGCGCCCAAGACGGTATGGAGCCCGACTGGGGGTCCACTGACACGATGACGACCGCAGAGCGGGTCGCCGTATTAGACCGACAACTCGAGGCCAGTACGGGCGTGTTTGATGCGATTATTCGAGAAGAACAGCGCCAACAACGAGCCAGTCGCCGCGAGCAAGGCGCAGCCGCGCAAAGCTCGGTCGATTCGGGAACTGAACAAGAATCAAGCGGTCGAAATCCTTATGAGGGTGCAGAGCAACGTGGCAGTGGATCTGTTGGTGGTGGTATTGGCGGACGCTCGGGCGCCCCGCCGGAGGCACCCGCGGTCTACGAGGCACCCGAGGACATTCCCACCGGTAATGACGACGACATCGTCGCACGACAACTTAGAGAAGCTGCAATGCGGGAGCCAGACCCTGAGATCCGTGAAGCCCTGTGGGACGAGTACCGAAAATACAAAGGTCTTGAGATACCCGACGAATGATTAATCGCGTTTGCATGATCATTGCGCTTCTCGGCCTAATCACCGGGTGCGTCACGCAGACGGTTAAAACGACAGCCGTGCCCACACTCAAGACCTACACGACCGAATTGGCGAGCGATGAGATCTTGGATGTGGCCGTTGTTGTATTCGACCCCGGTCTGTCAGAGACGGACCCAGAGAACAGTGTTTACCCGGAGATACGTCGGGCCGAAGCCACATTTATGGCCAGAGAATTAGCACTGGTATTAGATAATCAAGGCGCCTGGGGCGCCAGCCGCGTGGTCCCGTCGAGCGACCACATTGCGGATGTCTTAATCAATGGAACGATCGAACAATCGGACGGTGAGTCCCTCACGCTTTACATTAAAGCCACCGATGCGCAGGGTAGGACTTGGCTCGACAAACGCTACGCAGGCACCACAAGTCGATACGCCTACCAACAGACGCAGCGCGTCAAAAAAGACCCCTTCTTAGCCATTTACCGTGACGTTGCCAACGACTTACTCGTCGTTTTTCAACGTCTATCGCGTAACGAACGACTCGCAATCAGGGATGTCGCCAAACTCAAGTTTGCGCGAACGTTTGCACCCGCAGCGTTTGAAAGCTACTTGCTCGAAAGCGACTCAGACCTCACACGCGCCGTTCGTTTGCCGGCCGAAAGTGACCCAATGATGTCCCGCATTGGTGCCATTCGGCAGCGCAATCACGTCTTTGTCGATACACTCCAAGGACATTACGACAACTTTTCAGGCGCTATGAGCGGCCCTTACACGGAATGGCGGCGGCTGAGCTATGAGGAAACGGTGTCACTTCGCCAGCTTGAGAGCGAAGCGCGAACGCAATTGCTGGTTGGGGGCTTGTCAGTGCTTGCCGGCATTGCCGCCGCAACCTCCGACGATCGAAATGTACGAACAGCAGGAGCCGTGGGCATTTACGCGGGTGGCGGCCTCTTAAAAAGCGGCCTCGAGCGTCGCGCAGAAGCTAATATCCATTCGCTGGCTCTGGAGGAGTTAGGCCAGTCATTAGAGGCCGAGATCACGCCACAAGTCATCGAACTGGAGGACCGAACCGTGCAACTCTCGGGTACGATCGACGATCAATACAGCCAATGGCGTGAAATATTGAGTGACATCTACGCGGCTGAAATTGCCGACCTTCCCACTGACATCGCTCCACCCGCGCAGTAATTGAGATTCAACCATTGATGGACAACGAACGCTTAGACACCCTTCGCGCGACCTCCTTTGAGCCTCAGGCCCAAGACGCCGGTGTTGAACAAGACAGTCAGCCCGATAGGCAAACCGCACTGTGGGTGATTTTGACCATTGGATCGTTGCTCCTACTGCTGGTCGTCTTTGTTTTACCCTCACTGGCACCTGCGCCCCCGCTGAAGCCCGTCGCCTCTAACGAGCCACTTGAGCCGCGCATCCAATCGCAGGGCACCGCGCCATCACAAACCCCGCAGTCAGAGCGCAGTCCCTTTGCCGAAGCTCAGTTGGCCAAGACGCGTCGTGCGGCTCAGGAAGTACTGCAGGCGCTTTTGGAAACACAAAGCCGCCTCGAAAATCGAGCAGTGGATCAGTGGGGAAATGCGGCATTTTTAGCCGCCAGTGCCCTCGCGATTGAGGGTGACGAGTACTACCGAACCCAAGATTTTAGTGAGGCAGAAGGTGTTTATCAGACTGCACTCGACGCCTTGGTCGTACTGGAGGGAGAGCTTACGACGGCGATTGACTCGCGTCTTGCGCGCTTACTTATCGCGATCGAGGGCGGAGATCTTTCGGTGGCTCAGGGGCTGGCACCCATATTGCGCAAGATGGCGCCAGACAGTGAGGCGGTTTTAGACGCGTCAGAGCGTGTCCCAGTGATGCCCGAGATCATTACCTACGAGGCGACCGCGCAAGCCCACTTTGATACTGCGGATTATCAGCCTGCGCTGACTGCCATTAGGGCGGCTTTGTTGCTTGATCCTGTGCACCAACGACTCGCGGTTATTGAACGCAATTACGAAGCGGCGTTGACCCAGCAGCAATTTGAAGAGGCCATGACCCGCGGTTTTGCAGCACTCACAGCGACTGACTTTTCTACAGCGCGTGGCGAGTTTGAGCGTGCCAAGACGCTCACACCGAATGCGAGTGACGTGGCCGGGGCACTCGCACAACTCAAAGAGGCGGAAACACTGTCGAGCTTAAATCGTCTCCTGTCGCAAGCCGCTGATCTTCAAGCCAATGAGGAGTGGGCGGACGCCTTCGAGGCTTATGAGCAGGCGCTGGCACTCGACTCAAGCCTAGTTGAGGCCGCGGAAGGCGTCATAGCGGCGGAGTCAATGGCGACCCTCTTCCAATCGTTGTCCGAGATTGTCGACAAGCAAGCGCGTCTGGTCGATGACGTCGTTTTGAGCCAAGCCAAAATCACCTTGATAGAAGCCGAGACGAAAGTGGCCACTTCTGCGTCGTCAATGCCAAAACTGGTGGAACTTGTCGTCGTCGTCCGCGACGCGCTCTCGACGGCCAGCACCCCGCTACCCGTCTCCATTTTTTCAGACGGGCTTACCGAAATAACCCTCAAACGCGTTGCTCGCTTAGGCACGTTTACATCGCGTACGCTGTCCCTGCGCCCGGGACAATATCAACTCTTGGGCAGTCGGGAGGGTTACCGAGACGTCTTGGTCACGCTCAATATTAAAGCCGGCGCTGATCACCAAATCGATATTCGCTGTAAGGAGATAATCGCTCGCTGATGTCTGAGTCACCGAAACAACCCGAAACCCTCGCTGCAGCCGAATTTGAGCCTCGTGTTGATATTGCAGTCGCCCGCAAACGACGATTCAGTCCCCTAAACCTTTTGGGACTGCTGAGTGCTCTTGCTGTGGGTTACGGTTTGTTTTTCCTGCTAACAGCGCGATCTATAAACGTTGAAGTCGACGCAGAAACAGCGCCGACAATAGACGTCCAGGGGTTGTATCTAAAATTCGGTGGACGACTGCTCATGCGACCCGGCCGCTACCCACTGTCCGTGACGGCCGAGGGCTATCAAGACTACAAAGGCGATCTGCAGGTCGATGGTACAGAGGTACAAACCCGCGCAGTACAACTCACCCCCCTTCCTGGCGTTCTCATTATCGAGTCGGATCCAGCTCAAGCTCGCGTGAGTATTAATGGCGTTTTTGCAGGCGAAACGCCACTGACTATCGCGTCCATTGTCTCGGGTGAGGCAACAATAAACCTCGACGCTGATCGATTCCTGCCTTATGAGTCGTCGTTTGAGGTCACAGGGCGAGAGGTGACTCAACGCTTTTCCGCGAGCCTGGTGCCAGGCTGGTCCCGAGTCAGCTTAGAGGTAGTCCCCGCCACGGCAATGGTGCGTGTCGACGGGATGCCCGCAGAATTCAACGGCAACTTACTGGAGGTGATGCAAGGGACCCGTGACATTACGCTCAGCGCCGCGGGCTACGTCGATGAAGTCATTTCAATTGACGCAGTGGCGAATAGTGACCTTGACCTCGGCCGAGTTGAGCTCACACCGGCAGAGGGACTTCTGCGTCTATCCTCGGTCCCAATGGGTGCTGTGGTGACGCGTGACGGGCGTTTCGTCGGGGCGACACCCGTTGACGTTGCCATGGAACCTTCAACAACACACGCCTTCAAACTCAGTCGAGCCGGTTATTTACCGGCCACTTTTGCGCTTTCCTTGAAGAAAGGTGCCGTCAAGCAACGGCAGGTCGTCCTCTTACCCGCCTTGGGTGAGGTCGACGTTCAGGTCGCGCCGGACAATGCGACCGTCGCCGTGAATGGTGAAGATCGGGGCGCCGGTAACCAGACTCTTTCCCTCCCCTCAGTGGAACAGGTGATCACCATAGCGGCACCCGGCTATGCCAGTGTTGAGCGGCGAGTGACTCCCCGTGCGGGGCTAAAGCAGCGTATTAAAGTTGGTCTCCTCACGATTGAGGAGGCTCGAAAAGCCGCGATCAAACCAGAACTGACGACCTCACTGGGTCAAACACTGCTGTTAATTGACCCAATGGTTGGCGCCAGCAATGAATTTACCATGGGCGCACCGCGGCGTGACGCCGGCCGCGGCGCCAATGAAGTTGAACGGCCGGTCGCGCTCACCCGAGCCTTTTACCTGTCAACGACCGAGGTGACGAATGCGCAGTTCCGGCAGTTCACGCGCAACCATGAATCAGGCCAGGCGGGCGGTAAAAGCCTAAACAGAGAACACCAACCGGCGGTTCAGCTCTCTTGGCAGCAAGCAGCAAGTTTCTGCAACTGGCTCAGTGCGCGAGAAGGCCTCACCGCCTTTTACACCGAAAAAGACGGGATCATTACCGGTTTCAATGTGGCGAGTCGGGGTTATCGCTTACCCACAGAGGCCGAGTGGGCCTTCGCCTCGCGTCTCCATGAGGGTGTGACACGACGATTTGCGTGGGGCGATGCGTGGCCACCTGAAAACGGCGTTGCCAATCTCGCCGACGCATCATCCGCTATCGTCACCGGACGAATACTCAACGGCTACTCAGACAACGCACCAGTCAGTGCTGAGGTGGGGAAGTTTCCGCCAAATCCTAGAGGGCTTTACGATATGGGTGGTAACGTCGCAGAGTGGGTGAATGATGTCTATCGCATTGCCGTCCCTGGCGAGTCCGTGGCAGAAAATCCGATGGGCGATAGCCAAGGAGACAATTACACCATACGCGGTGCAAGTTGGAGTTTGAGTCGACTCAGAGAACTCCGACTGACCTATAGAGATTATGGTGAGCGAGGGCGAGATGATGTTGGCTTTAGGGTGGCGAAATATGCAGAGTAAAGGTTGGCGAGGTGTCGTTTTTTCAGTGGTATTGGCCGCCAGTGCCACAGCGCAAGAGTCTGCAGTGGATCAGCCAGCAGAGACCAACGACGAAGCGGGTCAAGGCGCGTCGGAATCGGCAGAACCTTCGACACTGTCAGAGCCAACAAGCAGCGAATCCGCACCCCAGGCGGTGGACACCTACACTCCAACTGAACGTATTTCTGAAGATCGCTCAGTTTCTTTCCCCATTGATATCTGAGGCCGTACTGCATGTCTAAGTCGAAACTTCCATCCGAATTCGCCTTCCAGCTCATAGCACTTCTCACGGCGGTCATCATCGTTCACGGATTTTATGTGGGGCTGATTCGCCCCTCTGCAGACGCACAACTGACAATCCAAGCAGCGCTACAGGCCTCTGGCGAGGCCTTTGTGCCAGAGCGATCACTCTTCGTCGTGATTCGAGACTTTGAACAAGAAGCCTGCTTCATTTTGATGATCTGGGCGTTGGCGATCATGGGTCTCAAAGCCTGGACGACTCGTCAGGAAGCGGCCATGCTCGATAGAAACCTGATCGAGGTCACCACAGGGACCACGGTACTCCCGCAGGATGCACGCAGCTATTCGCGAGGCCTAGAAGCCCTGCCCGAGGCGGATCAGGAACTGCTGCTTCCCCGCACACTCTTGAATGCCCTCAGTCGATTTTCGACCACCGCCAGTATTCCCGCTGTGTCGGAAGCGGTACGCGAGCAGTGCGACATCGAAGCGGATAAGCTCGATTCGGAGTTATCGATGGTGCGTTACATCAGCTGGGCAATTCCATCCATCGGTTTTATCGGAACGGTACGCGGTATTGGCGATGCCTTAGGGCAAGCGTACAAAGCCGTAGAGGGCGATATCTCGGGGGTGACAGTGAGTCTTGGCGTCGCGTTTAACAGTACCTTCGTCGCATTAGTACTCTCGATCATCATCATGTTCGCGCTGCACCAGCTCCAGCTGTCGCAGGAGCGTTTAGTGCTGAGCACGCAACGATACATCGACAAAAAGCTCATCCGACACTTGGCCGCACCAAAATGAGCGCCGCTTTTCTCGACGTCAATGACACCAGCCTAAGTCTCACTGCCGAGGACGAGGTTATATCCTCTCCCGGTGCTGTCCTTTCAGATTCTGGCGCGCTTTACTTCGGGGAGCCCGCTGTTTCACAACTCAAACGTCGCCCGCTTGACGTAAAGTCGGACTATTGGAGCCAGCTGTCGACCACGCCACTGAGCGCTCACTTTGGACGTGCACGACACACCGCCGACCTAGTCTATGAGCACCTCAAGTCATTAATGCCCAATCCAGAGTATCTGCATGATCTGTGCATCATTGCACCGAGCAATATGAATCAGACACAACTCGAACTGCTGCTTGGCATTCTTAGTGCCTTAAACATCGAGCCCAGCGCTGTCGTCGATCGGGCCTTACTTGCACACGCAAACCAGTCAGCTCCCGGCCTGAACCTCAGCCTTCAATGGCGGCAGCTCGTCGTCACCGAACTCGAGCAGGTGGACCAACGCCTCTGCGTGCTCAAGACCACCGCCCTCCCGGGTCTTGGCTATTTAGATCTACTCGAAGACTGTCTTGAGTATTTTGCTGACGCCTGCGTGGCGCAAACCCGCTTTGATCCGCGAAGAAGTGCCGCCTCGGAGCAAACGCTTTTAAGCGCTATTCCACACCTACTGGCGCCGCAAACTGACGACAACGAACTCTCGGTAGAGGTCGAATCCTATGCGTTCAAAGTCCCACGAGATGCTCTAAAAAGCGTCGGGCAGCGTGTACTTGACGCTGTGAATACTGATGGAAAATCGATCAGTATCGACGCGTCCCTGTCTGTTTTTCCAGGAATGGTTTTTGACTCAGTCACGACGCAAGCGTCACTGACAGACGCCGCAAGCGCAGTACTTAGCGGCACGACTGCTCAAGCACCGCTATCGCGAATTACCAGCTTCGCGCGCAGTACCCAAGTTAGCCCTGAGCCCTCTCTCATACAGCAACCACGCTCACAGACTCGATCTCCTGATCTGGACGTCAGCGCCGCACAGCACAACGTACCGACACACTTACTGATCGATGCCACCGCTCACGCGATTGAAGACCGAGAAAGTGTGTCGTTCGAGTTCGGCGTTGTCTCGCAAGAGGGCATTGTCTGTATTGATGGATCGTTTAAAGATCGGATTAATGTTCTGTCGGTTTCTGGCTCCCACGCCCAACTGACAACGGGAAGCAGGCTGTATCGCGACGATGGTAAAGAAGCTGTTCTGATTCGTGTTGAGTCGTAAGAATGCCGCGTCGAAAACGACAAACCAATACGTTTAATCTGAGCTTTCTAGACGTAATGTCCTGCGGGTTTGGCGCAGTCATACTGGTATTTCTCATTATTGATCACTCGATCGAGATTCAGATTCAATCGGTGAACGCCGAGGTGCTGTCGGAGGTCGATCTTCTTGAAGAGGACATTCGCGACGGAGTGGAAGGCCTTGTCAAGTTACGTAACGCCGTGACCAGTGCGGATCTCGATATTGTTGAGGCGACGGGACGCGCGCGACTCGTCACTGAAGAACTTGGCCGTCTTGAGGCCTTGGTCGCCTCGTTGGAAGAATCCGATGTCAGCGAAACAACCGACCTTGACGCCCTAAAGGCCGAAATTAACGTCCTCGAGGAACAGATTCAGCAGCTGCGCGAAGCCGCGGAGGCCGACGGTGGCCGCAGTGCGCGTGAATTTCAGGGTGAGGGCAACCGGCAATACCTCACCGGCTTGAAACTTGGGGGTAATCGCATTGCTATATTGATCGACGTGTCAGCCAGCATGCTTGCACCCGAGGTTGTGAACGTTATTCGCATGCGGAATCAGTCGCCA
>JAQXEB010000294.1 GCA_029251065.1 Luminiphilus sp. | reverse complement strand
GGCATAAAACTGCCGCCCAGATGTCGGTGGATCGCAAGCACTTCGGTGACCGCAGCGCAGTCCCTCATACTTCGTACGAGCGCACCCTCTACCGCGCCGGCAAGTATTGACTCGTTGAGGCCCTTTGGCAGAGGGTTGATGCCCCGAGTGCCCTTAAGACCGATGAGCCCCGTCCATGAGGCGGGAAATCGAATTGAACCTGCCCCATCTGACGCCGAGCAGATCGGTGTCATACCGCCCGCTACCGCCGCTGAAGAACCGCCAGAGGAGCCTCCCGGGGTGTGTTCTAGGTTGAAGGGATTTCGTGTGTCTCCTTGTGGAATGCTGTGTGTGATGAGTGTCATACCATCTTCAGGGACCGCAGTGCGTCCGCAAACGATGAAGCCCGCTTGCCGAAAATTTTCAATCAGTGAGTCATCATCGACAGCCGGTTCCGGTTTCTTGAACCCCAGTCCAATTTGTTGATCTCGACCGGCTATTCGAGAGCCCATGTCTTTGATGAGGATGGGCACTCCGTAAAATGCGCCGTCCGGGTTTGCACCGCTGGTGGACGGTGTCTCGATAACATCGTCAAAAAGCTCAATCACCGCATTGAGCGATGGGTTTTGAATGGAAACTGCGTCTGCAAGTTGCGCCATCACTTCGGGTACTGACACGTCACCCTCATTGATGGATTGCGCTAATTCAGTGGCATCCAGACCAGACCAAGTATTCCAATCAAACGGGTGATTCGCCATTACCAGACTCCTACGCAGTCGTTCATCGTTTAAATCGTCCGTCAGACTATCACCATTAACGGGACAAAACGTGGCTGTGGCATCTAAGAGCCTGCGCGGCGAATGTGAGATGGGTGTTAAGAATGACTACTCTCACTCCTGCAACTTGAGTATCGTTTGTCTATTACCGACGTTGAGAACAACACATGGCTGCTTCGCTCCCAAATCATCCACAACTCCGAGGAAATTACGCCCCTATTAATTTTGAGGCGTCCTATAACGATCTTGTTATTGAAGGCACGGTGCCGACTGATTTATCAGGGTCCTTATACCGAATTGGGCCGAACCCCAAGTTTGTGACAGGTGCCTACCACTGGTTTTTTGGTACGGGCATGGTTCACGCATTTCACGTTGAGGACGGCCAGGTCGACTACGTTAACCGGTGGGTACGGACGCCCAAGTTTGAGCGAGAGACTGAGCTTGGGCATGGCTTGAGCTTGGAAATGTCGATTAATAAAGAAACGGGTCAGATCGAGAGTCATCGACGAAACGGTGTTGCCAATACCCATATTGTGACGCACGGCGAGCACCTACTCGCGCTCGAAGAGGGAAGCCATCCCTTCAGCATTGAACCCACCTCTCTGGCATCCTCCGGTTATGGTCATTACGCCGACGGTATCAACGGCGCCATGACGGCGCACCCTAAAGTCGATCCTGAAACGGGCGAGTTGCATGGATTCGGGTACATGACGGATCATTTTGGCAGCAACACCATGACCTATCACGTCATCGATAAAAGGGGCCGCACAGTGCGCTCGGACACCTTCGAGGCACCCTATGCTGCGATGGTTCATGACTTCATGATCACGCGTGACTACGTATTGTTCCCTTTATTTCCCCTGACTTGCGATCTGAGCCGCATCGAAAAATTTGGATTTCCCTTTGCGTTTGATGGTCAGGCAGGGGCCTATATTGGCGTTCTTGCCAGAGGAGCTAACGTCTCAACGATTAAGTGGATTGAGGCCCCCAGCCGCTATGTTTTCCACTACCTCAATGCATGGAACGACGGGGCGCGCGTGACCTTTGACGCAGTCGACTTCCCCGTTGCACCTAACTTCCCAAACGTGGATGGCAGTATTCCGGCACATGCCGATGCGCAGGGTAAGCTGACGCGCTGGACCCTCGATGTGAAAACAGGCGCCATCGACCGGCACAGAACACTGGATGTGGCGTCGGAGTTTCCTCGTATTGACGACCGATTTACAGCGACAAGACATCGCCACGGGTACATCGCAGCAGCCTCAAAACGCGCGAAAGGTGACGGCGGACTCTTTCACGAGATAACGCATTTTGACTACGAAACGGGCAACGCCCAAACGTGGGATGCGGGCTTTGGTAACGGGGTGTCCGAGCCAGTGTTTGTTGAAGCGCGTGGCGATGCGAAAGAGGGCGAAGGGTGGTTGCTCGCCACGGTCTATGACCATCACTCGTCGACCTCTTCAATGGTCATTCTGGATGCAGAGCGGGTCGAGGATGGTCCAGTGGCTACCGCCAAATTAGATCACCGAATACCCTACGGATTTCATGGAAGTTGGCGCCAAAATAAGTAAGCCGATGCACTAAAACTTCCCAAAAAAAGGGATTGATTTACCCGCGATATTGTTTTTTTATGGTGTCATATTCGGGGCCTCAAAACCTCGCTTAAGCACGAGGAAAAAATGATGGTGACGGCGACTAAAAATGCGTTGCATCTTGACTTTCAATGGCCTGACGGCGGCGACTTCTCTGCCCCGGTTTTATGGCTCCGCGATGTCTGCCCCTGCTCTTCATGTCGCGTCACTCAAACCCAAGAAAAACGATTTCATCTTGCCTCGCTCGATCACGTTGCCGCCGAGGCGATAGATCCTACCTCTGAAGGCGTCACAATTTGTTGGGTGGATGGTCATACGAGTTACTATCCGAGAGCATTTTTAGAGGCGACTCACGCGCGAAGCACGCCGACATGGCAGCCGTGGCGCGAAGACTACTTTCCCAATTGCTATGACTTCTTGGCCTTTCAGTCAGATGATGACTGTGCGACGTCGGCGATCACCGAATTTTTGACGTCGGGAGTGTTATTACTCGGCGCCGCTGGGCAGGAAGGCGACACGCTTGAGCGGCTCTCTGAGCATCTGGGTCCCATTCGAGAGGTTCTATTTGAGCGCATCCATAACGTCAAAGTCGACCCGCTTGGATACAATGTGGCGCACACGAGTCTGGCACTGCCCCCCCACAATGATTTCGCCAGTTACTCCTGGCCGCCCAGTGTCCAAGCGCTTCATATGCTCGTCAATGAAGCCGTCGGTGGAAACTCGACGATTCTCGATGGATGGGGGGTACTGGAGGGCTTTAGGCGAGATGATCCCGAGGCATTTGACGTGTTGTGCCGGGTTCCGGTTCCGTTTCGCGAGTTTGATGAGCGCAACGAGACCTACGCTTGTGAGCCGGTTGTGCAACTCAATGCCCGAGGCCAGATCGTTATTTTCCGGTATTCAAATCAGTTAATGCAGGTTATGGATCATCAAGACCCTGAAACAGCGGCGTTTTACGACGCTTATTACGCGTTGAGCCGGCGGCTTGTTTCTACGGACTTGTCGCGAAGCTTTAGGCTGGAAGGCGGACAAATTTTAGTCGTTGCCAGCCATCGTATTTTGCACGGTCGAGAAGCGATCGAGAGCAGTGGAAACCGCCATTTACAAGACGCCTATTTTGAGCATGATAACGTGCGTAACCGTTTAACCGTGCTGGCGAGATTACATGACTGAAGTTTCCTTTACCCAGATGAAAGACGGCACTCAAGCCGACTATCAAATGTTGGAGCAACTTGAGACTGACCACATTCAAGGCCTGCCTGATCGAGTTATGACTGCATTGGCGGCACTTTCCAACGGGCTGGCCGGCTATAAGATTGACCGACTTCAACATTCGCTGCAGACCGCGACACGTGCGCAAGCAGACGGCGCCAGCATCGACTGGATTGTCGCTGCGCTGGTTCACGATATCGGTGACGACTTAGCGCCGTTGAGTCACTCCGAATTTGCCGCAGCGTTGCTCAAGCCGTTTGTCAGCGAGGAAATTGTTTGGGTGATTGAAAAACACGGTCTCTTTCAAGCCTACTATTACGCACACCACATCGGTGGTGATCGCCACGCTCGGGACAAGTACAAAGGACACCCACACTACGAGCGTTGCGCACACTTTTGCGAGGTTTGGGATCAAGCGTCCTTTGACCCCGCCTACCCGACGCGACCGCTTGAGTACTTTGAACCCATGGTGCGTGAGGTGTTTTCAAGATCCATGCGGTAGTTGATGATCGCTGTTCATCGCCCCACTGCCTTGCTCTCACGCCACAGTGACTTCAAACTGTATTGTTCACACAAAGTGGCGTCATCATGATCAGCTTTTCTGAGGCTCAAGACAGCATTCGAATACTCTGTGAGGACTGGTTAAAAGATCAGCCACCGACACCAGAACGTGTCCCTTTGACCGAAGGGCTTGGCCGCTATTTAACCGAAGATCTCGTTGCACCGTTGGACCTGCCTCTAAACGATGTTTCTGCAATGGACGGCTATGCACTTTGTGCGGAAGAAAATGAGCTCTCCATCACCGTTTCGCAGCGCTACAAACCGATTGGGGAGTCACGAGCGGGGTTGCCCTATGCGGGGCGGCCGCTGCGTCCAGGCGAGTGCATTCGGATCTTTACCGGTGCGGTGGTTCCGCCGTCGAGCGATACGGTGGTCATCCAAGAAAACGTGTCGCCCGTCGAACCTGATTTAATCGAAATTCAAGCGCCCGCTGACGTCGGGGCGAATATACGTCGGCAAGGCGAAGAGATTTGTAAGGGCGCTTATTTGGCGCGGGCAGGGGAACAAGTGACGCCGAATAAGGTGCCGCTCCTCGCCAGTCAGGGACTCGCGGACGTAACCGTACGACGGGCCTTGCGTATCGCGATTTTTGCAACTGGTGATGAACTCAAAAAACCGGGTGAGATACTTGGTGCTGGTGATATTTTTGAGAGTAATCGGCTGTCGATCCATGCAGTCCTTCATCAGTACCCCGTTGAGCTGATCGACCTTGGGGTGATTGAGGACACCCCTGAGGCCATTGCGGCGTGCTTGCGCGCTGCTGCGCTCGCTGCAGATCTAGT
>JAQXEB010000293.1 GCA_029251065.1 Luminiphilus sp. | reverse complement strand
CGTCTGCCCGAGCGCAAGCGCGAGAAGAGATACTTGTGGGTCTTTTAGTGTTTGGCGACGGTGATGTTGTGCAGGTCAATTCGGGCCGTCAACACTTGAAGTTGAAGCTATCAGATCTTAAACTACCGTGGCGAGCGCGGTAGACGCGGCAACAGGCTGCCCAAGGGATTCCAAAAGGTTAGCGGTCTGACCATCGCCACGCCTTAAAAGGGAAGGTCTGTCTGTTCGCCCACGTCTGGGAACAGACGGCGTTGTAAGAGCTTACTTTGTTTGTCGAGTTCTGCGACCACGTCGACTGACGGAGTCCCCAGTTGAGTATCGCCATCGGCTGTTTCAATCAGCTCGAAGAGCGCGCAAACGTCCTCATGGTCTTGAAGCGACTGGGTGACCTTCACCGATGATCCCGCGCGCTGTGCCGCGTACAGCGTTTCATCGATAACCGACTGGGTATAAAGTGCCGCGTAAGCGGACTTTTGCTCGCCCCGGCTCAGGTCGCTCCGGCCAATGCCAATCCCCGCAACAAATTTTAGTCGCTGACTGCGCTCTGCTACCACCAGAAGGTGTTGCAATAGCACCGCTGAAATCGCGGCTCGAGCTTCGGGGGACACGCCGTTGTGACGACCTTCGAAGAAAAGGGAGAGGCTTTGTGGACGTGATGACTGCAGATCGCCTTTGAGCAACTGGCCTACGGTTTTTAAAAGGGTCTCATAAATACCGACATACTGGACCAGTGCGTTCTCATCAAGGGTATCGAGATAGCGGCCTAGGTGGTCAAGACTGAGTGTGGTCACAGCCATCGATTGTACGGCCGATTCATCGAGCGTGTTGTCTTCCGATGGCATCATTGTGTCCAGCGGGAGCGCATCCAGTGCTTTTTCTAATTGCCCCATGGGATCAGTAGACCCGGTCGAAAGATCGGCATTAGAGACGCGATTGAGCATCGCGCTCAGTCGGCGCTGCTGCTCGCGTGACAGTGATCCAAACAGGGCGTAGATGGAGACGGCTAAAACCGTGTTAAGTCCGCTGATTGTCCAGCTCAGTGAGGTGGTTGATCCAGTGTCTCCAAGGCTAATACTGAGCGTGCCTGCGAGATCGGGTCCGATTTTGAGTGGCGTGCTGTAAAGATAGCGATCCTCGTCGAAGAGACCGACACTAGCGACTAATTGACCTTCTACATCGGTCACGGCTGCGCCAAAGACAACGTCTGAGGCGATGAGGCGATTCAGCTCGCTCGTCACTGTCAGCATGTCGCCTGAGGCAATCAGTCCAGACGCTCGTGATGCCGTGGCGCTCAAAATGGCTTGTGCGTAGGTTTCCCTGCTTTGCGTATCGATGTAAGCCTTCGATGCCAAAGTCAGGTTCAATGCGATTTGGCCCGCGATAAAAACACCAGCAGCAGCCACTAAACCCGTTTTTTGGCCAAAACCTAAACGCTCCCAAAAGACCACGACTTTTTGCTCCTTTTGACCTGCTTTGTCGATTCTGGCGTGCCGACGTTTGCCCAAAGTCAGGGTATCATGATCGCTCTTAAAGCGACTCTCCTAAGTGCTGATGTACATAACGATCCTAGCAAGCCAGTCCACAATGCCTCCTTTGAAATGCTTAGATGCGTTTCTTACATCTCACCGCATTCAGGTGCTCAGCAAAGAGGTATTGCCGGTGCCTCGTACGCTTGCAGATCGTCGGTGTGCAGAGGGCTGGGTTCTTGATGCTGTGGGTCAAGACTCGCTTGCTTCGGCGTTCTCGGCGGTTGGACTGGACGATGGGGTCGACGTCAACGCCCAGCTTCCTACTGACACGCTCGCTGATATTAAGTTGGCAGTGTTTGATATGGACTCTACGCTGATTGAGTGCGAGGTGATCGACGAGCTGGCTCGGCGTGCGGGCATTGGTGCCGCGGTCTCGCGTATTACCGAGCGGGCAATGTGTGGAGAGCTGGATTTTAATCAGAGTTTTACAGAGCGTCTGTCACTGCTTAAAGGTTTAGATTCTGCGGTGATTAACGACATCGCCGCAGACCTTCCATTCTCAGAGGGCGGAAAAGAGCTGATGCTCACGCTCAAGGCGAGAGGTATCAAAACGGTGATTCTCTCGGGTGGGTTTCGAGTCTTCGCCGAGCGTGTCGCCGCTGAGCTTAGTATGGATGACGTGTACGCCAATACATTGGATGTAGAGGCGGGGGTACTGACTGGACGCGTGGTCGCACCCATTGTAAATGCAGAATTCAAAGCGACGACACTCAAGAGCTTGGCCCACACGATGGGAATTGGATTAAACCAAACACTTGCCGTCGGAGACGGTGCTAATGATCTTAAGATGCTCAGCGCTGCAGGTGTTGGTATTGCGTTCAGAGCCAAGCCCTTGGTGAGGGCCCAAGCGCGCTATCAACTCTCCCACGTGGGCCTTGACGGTGCACTTTACTTAATGGGCAGTAAAGGCTCTAAGCCTTGAGTGCGACTCGCGGATCGACCAGTCTCTAAGGTATGATCGCTCCATTATTTATACCGCGAGGTTGATATTTCATGCCCAACTTTTCTACCAACGAATTCAAACCGGGTCTGAAGGTGATGATGGATAACGAGCCGTGCTCTATTTTAGAGAACGAGTACGTGAAACCCGGCAAAGGTCAGGCGTTTAATCGAGTGAAACTGCGCAACTTGCGGTCGGGTCGTGTCTTGGAGAAGACCTTTAAGTCAGGTGACTCGCTCGAAGGGGCCGATGTATTAGACATTGACCTTGAGTACTCGTACACCGATGGAGAGTTCTGGTATTTCATGGACCCGAATACGTTTGAACAGCATTCTGCCGACCAAGCGGCTATTAGCGATGCGCAAAAGTGGTTAAAAGAGCAAGAGCGGTATGAAGTCACCTTGTTCAATGGCGCGCCACTGGTCGTCACCCCCCCTAATTTTATTGAGCTTGAGATTACCGAGACGGATCCCGGTCTGAAGGGCGATACAGCGCAAGGCGGCAGTAAACCGGCCACCCTGACAACGGGCGCCGTCGTTCGAGTGCCACTGTTTCTTTCTGAGGGTGAGATTATTCGTATCGACACGCGAAGTGGCGAGTACGTCAGTCGAGCGAGTAAGTCTTAAGGCTCCCGTGCCCACTTGGGAGCCCAGTGCTCAGATCGCTGACCTGCGCACTCGCGGGTCGTTGCTGTCAGACGTCAGAGGGTTTTTCGAGGCGCGTGGAGTGCTCGAGGTCGACACGCCCATTTTGGCCAGTCACGCGATTACAGACCCTAATATCGAGTTGTTTGCTGTCCCGATAGGCGATAGCGAGCGCTTTCTTCAAAGTTCGCCAGAGTACGCGATGAAACGTCTGCTAGCGTCAGGCAGTGGTGACATTTATCAGATCGGGAAAGTATTCCGCTACGGTGAGCAAGGTAAAAAACACA
>JAQXEB010000292.1 GCA_029251065.1 Luminiphilus sp. | reverse complement strand
TGCTTTCCTGGGTAGGCAAACGGTGTGTCGGTCTCAAGACAACGCTCCACTTCGGCAATGACCTGATCAGGGGTCAATGTCTCGCCCCTCGCTGGGAGCTTTGGAACCACGGTCGCCTCGGCCTGACGCCACAACGGCGTAGCCACTGCAGGGGGACAAACACAACAAAAGCGAAGCCCGCTGTCGCGGTTTTCGTGGTATAGAATTTCGCTGTAATGCTGCACGGCGGCCTTACTCGACGCGTAGGCCCCCATCAGCAGCCCCGGAATGATGCCCGTCATTGACGAAAAGCTAATGAAATCGCCATATCCACGCTCAAGCATAGGGGGCAAGGCCGCTGTAGCAACGTTTGCCAACCCGCCGTAGTTCACAGACATAACCTTGTTAGTCACTCTGGGGTCTTCGTCGACGAGCCGTCCAAAGGGCATAATAGCGGCCGCATTGACGACTCGATCAACGGGCCCTAATGTCGTTTCAATGGTTGAAAATACAGCGCTTACAGCATCGGAGTCTGTAATATCCACCTCAAAGGTGTGAATCGTTTCGAAACCCGAAGCAGTGGCTTCCATTCCCTCTGTATTCACGTCCAGCAAGGCGACGGTGACTCCGTCAGCCGCGAGCTGTCGGGCCCAGGCCTGCCCCACACCACTGCCACCGCCGGTAATAACGGCTAACTGCCCTGTAAAAGCCATAGCGTCTCCCTAGCCCTCTGGCGTAAATGCGATGGGCATTTTTTTTATAGTACTGATGAAGAACGACCGCATATAGGTGATCTCACCCGTCAAGCGCGGATTGCGAAGTCGCGGAATAAGCTCCTCAAACATTATTCTCATTTCCAAACGCGCCAAGTTAATACCGAGGCAGAAGTGCTGACCGATGCCAAATGAGCGAATCTCACGGTTAAGTGTCGGCATTCGCTTCATCCGATGAATATCAAAGACCAGAGCATCGTCGCCAAACACGTCCTCGTCATGATTCACCGAGTGATAATGCATGACGACCTTGTCGCCCTTTTTAATTTCATACCCCTGCCACTGAATGTCTTGTGTGGCTGTTCGTCGCATGGCAATGAACGCGGTGTTATACCGGAGCATTTCCTCAACAGCTGCGGGAATATCGTCGGGATGATCAACCAGATGCTGCAATTGATCCGGGTTCTCCATGAGCAAGCGCAGTCCGTGCGCTATGGCTGTTCGCGTGCTCTCATTTCCCCCGACCATGAGCAAAATAAACACCCACGCAAACATCTCATCAGTCACCGGTTGCCCCTCTAACTCACCCTCCAGCAGCGCCTGAATGACGGGCCCGGTGAATCCTTGACGCTGTTTTTGAGCCAGTTCTGCCGCATAGATCATCACTTCAAACGATGCGGTCTGAGCCGCCTCCATACCATCCGCCACATCGGGATCATCAGCAAACGCCATGGTATTGGTCCATTTAAAGAATTGCGCGCGATCCTCAAGCGGCACACCCAACAGCTCGAGGATCGCCATCAAGGGCAGCTCAGCCGCCACCTCCTCAACAAACTCACACTCCCCTCGCGACGCCACCCGATCGATAATCTGCGTGGCTTGCTGACGAAGCCATGGTTCCATGGCCGTCACCGCCTTGGGAGTGAAAGCATCCTTCACAATGCGCCTGTGCGTCACGTGCTTCGGTGGATCCATTGCGATAAAGCTATTGGCGTTCATGATCTTGGTGACTTCGCGAGTCATCTCATCCGCAGGCTCCATGGGAAATGGCCCCTCGACTTCCGACGAGAACAGCGCGGGATTTTGGGAGATAAAATCCAACGCATCTCGCTTTACCGCAGCCCAGTAAGGGACTCCGGTATCGGGATCCTCATAGCGCACAAAGCTACCCTGCGCGCGTGCCTCAGCCAGCGCACCATAGGGCATGCCGTCTTTGTAGGCATCGAGATCCAGTGGGTGGGTGAATGGGCAACCGGACATAGCGCTCTCCACTACAATTTTGTCGGACAGTTACAAGGTAATACGTCCATGTTTAAACTCAGACCTGCAATGAGCATCGCGCACCCTGAACCCACTAACGAAAGAACGCAGCACCTACTGATAGTAACTAACGTCATTGGCGCTTGCACAAGCCGCCACCCGCCCACCGATAAGGCTCACAGTTGTAAATAAGACGACCGTTCTCACCGTACTGCCAGTCCAGCATACGAATCGCATTTTCTGGGGGCATGCCGCCTGAGGGGTTGGGCTGTAATTCAAAAGATTGCTGCGGATAATCGGCCCAATCCAAAGGCGCTTTCCAACCCGGCGGTGGCATTAATTCAGAGCGCGTCCCCGCAACAGGGTAAAGATTGCGCCAATGCCGGATTTCACGCGCCAAGTCGGCCACCACATCCGGGTGAACCTGAGCGAGGTTTTGATACTCGTAGGGATCCTCGGCGATATTGAACAGGAAGTTAGTGACCTCCACCGACGTAAAGCCTGATTCGATTCGCTGCACTAGCTTCCATTCGTCATTAAAAGCCGTAACGTTGACCGTATTTTTAAACGGTGACTCCGCAATAAAGAACAGAAGATCCTCTCGAGGGATGGCTTCAGCTTCCGTTAGCGCCGCCACCATGTTTCGTCCGTCCAGACGGTTATGGGTTGACGGCTCGATCTCAGCGGCTGCCGCGAGTGTGGGCAGTACATCCATCACCGACATAATGGAATCGACCCGACTACCCGCCGGGATATGCTCCGGCCAACGCACCGTTGCTACGACACGGATGCCCCCCTCGAAGGTGTCTCCTTTGCCACCTCGCAGCGGCGCATTATCGGCACCGCCAATGGCATACACAGCGCCGCCGTTATCCGAGAAGAAGAGTACGATCGTATTGTCAGTAAGCCCCTCGGTATCCAGCGTATCCAGCACCTTACCAATGGCTTGGTCCATGCCATCAACCACTGCGGCGTACATGGGGCGAGCGCTATCGCGTCCCGTCATTTTCGCCATAAAGCGCGTGTTGTCGGCCATTTTGCTGCGTGACTTGCCGCGCTCATCAGGCATGTCAGCGTACTTCGTCTGCAAGTCTTCTGGCGCGTCGAGTGGCGTGTGTGGCGCAATAAACGGCATGTAGACGAAAAAGGGGCGTGTTTTATCCCGCTCCTCGATGTAGCGACTGACTTCGTCGGCCAACAAGAAACTTTCATAGCCCTGATCATCAATCGATACACCATTTCGCTGAAAGTCCTTGCCGCCCAAGCTCGCAAAGGGAGGGTAAAAACCCACCTCAGTATGCAAGTGGCCGTAGAAGTGCTCAAAACCCCGAGCGTTGGGATGATAAGACTGCTGAGCATGGCCCAGATGCCATTTGCCCACCATGGCCGTCTGATAACCGGCATCGAGAAACAGCTCGGGTAAGAACGTTTCTTCGGGGTGAATACCGTTGTTGTGCCAGGGCATGATGGTTGAATAAGCAACGCCCAGGCGGATTGGGTCTCGCCCTGTCATGAGGGCCGCGCGGGTCGGTGAGCAGATTGGCGTTGTATAAAACCGATCGAGTTGTGCACCCTCCGCAGCGATACGATCGAGTGACGGCGTCTCGATGACTCGATTGCCATGAAACCCGACATCGGCCCACCCTAGGTCATCAGCAACGATCACAACGATGTTGGGTCGCTCGCTGGCCGCACCCAGTTGAGCCATAAAAAAAAGCGTCCAACCGACGACAAAGGCCCCCATTCGGACCATAACGCACCTTCCTTTTTTATTGTGATGCTGTGGCACACTCGAGGGTCAGAGTAGCGCGCAACGAACCAGAGTGAAAAGCATGCGATCAAAGAATTTCCTAATCAGTTTGGGTGTCGTCGCAGCCGCGGCGCTCTGGATCAATTGGGGTCTCATTGAAACCAAAGCACGTTATGCCATTGCAGACGCCGCAGGGAACGTCGTGGTGAGCAACCTAGCGCAGGCTGTTGCCGGAAATAACGATCGAGGGCTGGCCGCCGCAGAGTTGATCACGCTCCCGATTACTGCCGAGGAAGTCAGTCCGGGCATTTTTCGCGCCTCAGGCGTTGGTAACAGCTACGTGCTGACGACCTCCGAGGGCAATGTGGTCTTCGACACGGGCCTAATTATTCAAGCCAGTGAGCAGATAGACCAACTGCAAGCTCTGACCGGTGATTCCGAACCCGTCAAAATCATACTGAGCCACAGCCATGCTGATCACGTAGGAGGCACACGGCTATGGGATCAAGGTCAGACCCAAATAATCACTCACGAGGCGTTTGAAGAAGAACAGCGGTACCTCACCGAACTTAACCCCTACCTCCACCGGCGCAACCGTGTACTGTTCCCCTGGCTTCCCGAGACACCATCGACATTACCCGGCTTAAATTTTCGTGGACTCATACCTGATGTCCGGGTGGATAATGACAGCCCCTACCGGTTCACTCTCGGTAATCGTCGATTTGAAGTCCATGCGACCCCTGGTGCTGAGGGCGCAGACAATCTTGTGCTGTGGTTGCCCGATGAGAAAATACTGTTATCGGGCGATTTTTTTGGACCCCAATTCCCCCAATTTCCGAATCTATTTACGATGCGTGGCGAAAAAATGCGTAAGCCAGTGGAATACATCGCGTCGCTAAATCACCTCCTCACGCTCGAACCCGCGGCCATTCTTCCCAGCCACTTGGACGGCGTATGGGGCAAAGACTTCATTCGAGACAACATGGTCCGTATTCGGGACGCCGTTCAGTTTGTTCATGATGAAACGGTTACAGGAATGAACGCAGGTAAATCGGTCGAACAGCTCATGGAAGAGGTCAGACTTCCCACACACCTGCAACTGTCTCAGACCCACGGGAAAGTAAGCTGGGCGATCCGCTCTATTTGGGAATACTACGCCACGTGGTTTCACTTTGAGCACACCAGTGAGCTCTATGCGACGCCTCTGACAGCAATAAAAAAGGACCTGATCAGCGTTGTGAACATACCCGCTGCGATGCAGCTTGTTCGACGTTATCTGAAAAACTCAGAGCCAGAGAAGGCATTGCTATTACTCGAGCTATTAGAGGGTGAACCGAACAGTGACCTCGCCAGGGCCGCTCGACTGGAGACCTTAGAGCAGCTCGAGCGGCGAGCTCAAGAGCACGCAAACGATTACGAATTGTACTGGTTAGCCAGTGAACTGGATAAAGCACGTGCCGCTCCACTGAGTGCCGCACCACTGAGCGCCTCGCCACACGATGACGATAAAAGAGACGTGCAAGTGGACTAGGACAAACCTTTTGCGCAAGTTGCTCTCATACATCTCGTCCCCTATGTTTGACGTAACAAACCACTAAAGAACCGAGTTAAAGAGGATGTTATGACTGATCGCCTTACTGTCGTGTCCACCGACTGCCACGCGGGCCTACCCATCTCCCAATACAAACCTTACGTCGATAGTAAGTATCACGACTTCATCGATATGGCCGTCGACGTTCAAATCGACATGATGGATAAAGCCGAACAGCAGTTTTTGATCAAAGAGATCAATGACGAATGGCGCGCACCCATCAAACAAGAGTTAACTGGCGCTTGGGATTACAAAGAGCGGAGTAAAATGCTCGCCAGAGACGGCATTACCGCTGAGGTTATTTTTCCAGACGGCATTACCGAGCAAAACACTCCGCCGTTCGGCGCCGGCCTGGGCCTGTCGCCCAAAGACGCCGTGCCTGAACTTCAATGGGCTGGTGCCATGGCACATAATCGTTGGCTATCAGAGCTGGTCGCTAACGATCCAAAACGACACTTGGGCGTTGCCTCCATCCCACTATTGTTCGACGTTGAACAAGCCGTCGAGGCCGTTCGGTGGTGCCATGAAAATGGACTGAAGGGCGTGATGTTACCCACGCTCTGGGGCGAGCACGCGGCCTACCATGACATCAAATACGACCCTTTCTGGGAAGCCTGCCAAGATCTCGGCATCGTCATACATTTCCATTCAGGTCCAGCGCCGCACAATGAATATTTTGGTCCGGCCTTTCCCAATGAGGACCGAAGCGCCGAACTACCCGGCGCTATGGGCGCCTACGTCTCGGAGGTCATGTTCTGGCTCTACCGCCCACTCACCTTTATGTTATGGGGTGGCGTATTCGAGCGTTTTCCTCGGCTCAAGGCGATGGTAGTCGAGGGCGGAACGATGTTCATGGTGCCCTCTTGGCTCATGCTGCTGGATCACAATTACACCGACATTCAGTTCTCCGCGAAGCTCGGCGACTTCCGGTCTCACCTGTCCATGGCACCGAGTGAGTACTTTGCGCGCAACTGCGGCATAGGAGCGTCGTGTGTACCCCGGCGGGATCTCGACATGAGAGACCAAATCGGTATGAAACAGATCATGTGGGGCAGTGACTTCCCGCACCCCGAAGGGACTTGGCCCAATACAGCGCAGTATTATCAGGACACCTTTAAAGGGTTTGATATCGATGCTGGCCGTCAAATTTTAGGCGGTAACGCCATCGAGTTTTACGGGCTAGACCGTCAATACCTGGATGGGCTTGCGGCTGAAATTGGCCCGTCGAGTAGCATTTTCAACAGCTGAAAAACAATAATACCCAAGGGAGAGTACTTCTATGGAACTCATCGCAGT